>JAQTRJ010000333.1 GCA_028711875.1 bacterium
GTAATCGAACGAAGCTGGACCGGAGTAGACATCCCAATCCCTCCTGTGATTTGGATCTCTACCCCTTCTACGCACAACCCCCGCGTTCCGACTCAACAGGAGTACCTTTCAAGAAACGGCACTAGCACGGGTGGAGGCAGCAGGGAGAATGGAGACGAAGAAGGTGGTGCTGATGAGGTGACCCGAAAAAGCGGAAAGCAGAAACCAGAAAGCTGAAATACTGAAGATACAAAAGGACACAGCAAGCTGTGTCACTACGGGAACGCGGGCGGGTTGCGGAGTACCTTAACCCGCCCCCTACAAACGCCGGCATGGTGAATCGTGTCGCGACAATCGGGAGATTCCGGCAGGGACACAGCAAGCTGTGTCACTACATGCGGGCGATGCAATCGGCCCCGACAGGCAAACTGCCGTTTGCATCTACAGCGGGCGGGTTGCGGAGTACCTTAACCCGCCCCTACAAACGCCGGCATGGTGAATCGTGTCGCGACAAAGAGCGCATATCCATGCAGCGCCACGGTTTTTGATTTTCGATTTTTCGGATTTTCGCATTTGGTTTTGACCCCCCTTGTATTCCTCCCAAATCGAGGATTTGGGGGGAAAGGACAAAAGATGAAACGACTTTTTTTGATTGACGGGTCGGCACAGATGTACCGAGCGCACTTTGCGTTCCTGAGGAATCCGCTGCGCACGAGCAAGGGCGAGATCACGTCGGCGGTCTACGGATTTCTCAGCACACTGTGGAACATTCTCGAAAAGGAACAGCCGAGCCACCTCGCCATCGTATTCGACACGCCCGAGCCGACGTTCCGGCACAAAACCTATCCCGAATACAAGGCCACGCGGCAAAAAATGCCGGAAGAACTCGTGGATCAGATCGGACGACTCGAACAAGTGCTCAAAGCGACGGGTCTGACGATCATCGCCAAGCCGGGCTGGGAAGCCGATGACGTGATTGGAACGCTGGCCGGAAAAGCGGAAGCGGCGGGATTCGAGGTCAGGATGGTTACGGGGGACAAGGATTTTCAGCAACTCGTGACCGAGAACGTGAAGATGTACAATCCGAAGCCGGATGGCGTGATTGTGCTCGGACCACAAGAAGTAGAAGAGAACTTTGGTGTGCCGCCACAAAAGGTTGTGGACGTGCTGGCGTTGACCGGAGACACATCGGACAATGTTCCGGGCGCGGAGGGGATCGGCCCGAAGACCGCTCTGAAGCTGATGGCGGAATACGGATCGCTGGATAAGATTCTCGACGCCGCGCCCGCGATGAAGAAGTCGAGGATGCAGGAGGCGCTCGTCCGCGACCGCGATCAGGTCCTGCTCGCGCGCGAGCTGGTGACGATTGACCGGAACGCTCCAGTGGAATTCGAGCCGGAAACGCTCAAGGTTCCGCCGATCTACAACGCGGAACTCGAACGGCTGCTCGCGGACCTCGAACTCTTCAGCCTGCTCGAGAAAATTCGCGCGAAGTACGGCTCAACCTCGGCGAAAGAAGCACAGAAAACCGGCCGCAATTATCGGACGATCCAAGCGGCGGCGGACCTGCGAACGCTCGCTGAAAAATGGAAACACACGCGACCGCTGCTGTCAATAGATACGGAGACGACCTCCCTGAATCCGATGCTGGCCGAACTCGTGGGGGCCAGTTTTTCCGAAAGCGAGGGCGAGGCGGTTTACGTTTCTATGGCGGAATTTGCACGAGAGGCGAGCGAGGGGCGCGAGTTCGCGAGATTCGGAGACAAGGTGAGCGGAGGCACGGCGGTCTTTCTTTCGATCATGGCCGAGGTCTACGAAAGCGCGCAGATCCCGAAGACCGGGCAGAATATTAAATATGACATGGTGGTGCTGGCGACCTATGGAGTGAATGTAAGAGGCGTGGAATTCGACACGATGATCGCGGCCTACCTGCTGAATCCGGGCGACCGCCTGCTCAGCATTGATAACCTTGCCCGCGAATACCTGAAGCTGTCGAAGATTCCGACCCATGAACTGATCGGCAGCGGCAAGGGACAGATTTCGATGCGCGAGGTCGAGACCGAACGGGTCAGCGAATATGCCTGCGAAGACGCCGACTACGCGCTCCGGCTGACGACGATGCTCAGGCCGCTGATTCAGGATCAGAAGGATGTATTCGAGGCCATCGAAATCCCGCTGATTCCGGTTCTGGCGGAAATGGAGCGGACAGGAATCCGGCTTGATGCGGACGTGTTGGTTCAAATGAGCAAGGAACTCGACCGGGATTTGTCGAGGATCGAGGAGGAGTGCTATTCATTGGCGGGCGGGTCGTTCAACTTGAATTCTCCGAAACAACTGGCCGTCGTGCTGTTTGACAAGCTGAAGCTGCCGGTGCAGAAAAAAACCAAGACCGGGCCGTCCACCGACGTGGACACGCTCACGGCACTGGCCGCGATGCACGAACTGCCGCAGAAGCTGCTCGAATACCGGACGCTGTCCAAGCTCAAGGGAACGTATGTGGACACGCTGCCGACGCTCGTGGATCCGCACACGGGTCGGCTGCACACGACGTTCAGCCAAACGACGGCCGCCACGGGACGGCTTTCGTCGGTGAATCCGAACCTGCAGAATATTCCGATTCGGACGGAGGTCGGGCGGCGGATTCGGGGAGCGTTTGTGGCCGGAGAAGCGGGCTGGCAGATCGTATCGGCGGATTACAGCCAGATCGAACTGCGGATTATGGCGCATCTGTCCGGCGACGAACGGCTGGTGGATGCGTTTGCGCGGGGCGGGGATATTCACGTGGAAACGGCGGCGCTGATCTTCAACGTGCCGGTTGCGGACGTGCGG
>JAQTRJ010000041.1 GCA_028711875.1 bacterium
GGCCGCTGTATCCCGACGAGCCGGTTCCCCCCACCTGCGTACGGCCGATTTTCACGGGCTGCTCCCCGCCGCGCAGCGCGCCCGAGGAAATCACGAAATCCACATCGGGAACCGCCGCCAGCAGGGCATCAATCGTCGCCGTCGGCAGATCGGCCAGCACAAGGACGGCGTCGGTCTTACGAGCCAGCGCAGGAACGTATTGCCGCGCCGCGTCCACCGCGGGTAAAACCCGCAACCGGTTCGTGTCCAGTAGAGCCGTTCCGGGCGGGAAATCGGCCTCGTTCAACAGTCCCAGGACTCCGACCCGCAGCTTTCCGAAATCCTTGATGACGTACGGCGACGCCAGCGGCTTGCCGGTTTTCTTGTCGAGCAAGTTGGCCGAGACGAACGTCGCGTACGGCGTGGTGTCCATCAACGCGGTCAGCGTCTCATAGCCCATCCAGGCTTCCTGCTTGCCGATGTTGAGCACGTCGTAGTGCAGATCGGCATAGCTCGAGATCACAAACTGGCACTTGGCCGAGCAGCCGCTCACCTTGTCGCGATCTACGTAGTTCCCGGCGTCCACCGTCAGCCACGCCGCCGACGGATCGCCGTGACGGCGGATGAATTCCGCCCAGCGCGCGAGTCCCCCCTTGGGCGTGCTGCAGCCGCACGGCTTGTAGCTGCCGCGCAGATTGCCGCTGTACATCACCTGCAGTTTGCCCTGAGCGGGAGCGCGCGAGCAACCCTGCCAAAGGAACACAGCAGCAACCGCGAGTGCTGCTGCCGTTCCGAGTCCGTTCCACCTCATGACGATTCCTCCGTTGGTTCGTGAGACATCGTTGCCGATCTCTCACGGCGGGAATCGTCCGGGAAAGATCAGCCTTTTTTTGTTTTTTCCGTTCTGTTCAACTGCGCAGGAGTCGGCGCCGCCTTGGAGGGCGGAGGAGTCCCCGTTGAAGGAACGACCGTCGGCTTCAACCCACTCGTTGACCCGGCTTGTGCTGGGGGCGGAGTGGCCGGCCTGTTCACAGCCGGTTTCGCCTCGAAGGCGGCCTGCCGTTCGGCCCACAATCCCTGTTCATCGTAGATATCGGTCAACTGATCCAGGAAATTGGTGAAGCCGATGCTGTCGCCCCAAGCCGGATTGAATTCGAGCGTAGCGTAGTGTCCGGCATAGCCGGAAGACCCGGTTCCCACCACCTGCGAATTCACGACGCGGGCGGCATTTTCTCCCGTGCGCAACGCGCCAGCCGAGATCACGACATCAATCTCGGGGATTTTCGCGAGAATCGTATCCAGCGTCGTGCTGGGCAGGTCGGACAGCAGAACAACCGCATCCACCTTGCGCGAGAGGGCCGGAACGTATTTTTGGACCGCTTCGTAAGCCGGAATAACCCTCATCTTGGTGGTGTCGAGCAACAGGGTTCCGGGTGGGAAGTCAGCCTCGTTCAGAACCCCGAGCACCCCGACTCGAATTTTGCCAAAATCCTTGATAACATAGGGATTGGCAATTGGCTTACGGGTGTTGGCGGCCACCAGATTGGCCGAAACGAATTCGGTTCCTGGGGTGGTATCCATCAGCGCCACCAGCGTCTCGAGCCCCATCCAAGCTTCCTGCTTGCCGATGTTCAGGACATCGTAATGCAGGTCCTTGTAGCTGGTGACCATGAATTGACACTTGTTGGAGCATCCGCCGCTTTGGTCGCGATCCACATAGTTTCCGGCATCCACCGTCAACCACGCGGCGTCCGCGTCGCGGTGCCGATTAATGAAGGCAGCCCACCGGGCCACGCCTCCTTTTTTCGTGTGTCAACCACAGGGGGCGACGTTGCCGCGGATATTCCCGCTGTACATGATTTGCAGCTTGCCTTCCGCAGGTCCGCGTCCGCAACCAGCGCCGACAATCGCCGCCAGACCGATCAGACCGGCCAGCATCACCATCATCCGTTTCTGCATGACCACTCCACGCCTAATAATAAGCCTGTTTCGAGTTGACATTGTACCCGTTTAACGAGAGAAAAAGGTACCAAGTTTCCGAGAAATGTGCAACCGACAGATCGCGCAATCAGACCCTCTTCGCTGGGGGGAAGCCCGGCTACAAAACAGGGCACCCGCGGGTGCCCTGCTGGCGAATCAAGAATCCGACAGAGGATTGCACGATTATTCCTGTTCGTCGCGGACGATGCACTGCGGGCCACCCGCACCACACGTCCATTCGCTCCTCGTCCACGTCACTTCCTGCGGTCCTGACGCCATCGTTTTAACCGTGGAAGTCCACAGAACCGTCGTTCCATCCGGCTCATAGACTCGGAGGTAGTAGGAAGTGTTCGGAGGTAAAAGGTCCACGCTCCGAAAGTCTAATTCTACCACAAAGTAGCCAGCCACCTCTAACTGCGCTACCCCGTTCATCGTGAATTGGTTGTAGTTATGCGTGCCGACAGGGCCAGTTTCACACTGGGGTGGAACATCGCATACGGTGGGTTGAGGATCTGTGCCATCCGGTCCGTCATTGTCCGTATCATGGAAAATCTTGATCAGACGGCCATCCTCAATTGGAGTGGTTCCATCGCAAGTAGTGTACAGCGGAAGATCTCCGGAAAGATTCCCATAGTACATAAAAGCCTGAAAGGGCGGTTGGGCGAAAAGCCCCGGCGCAGCAAACACAAGAAGTGTAACGAGAACAGCAATCCAGCGAGACATACGGTAGTTCCTTCTTGGGTGACGGTTGAACGAAATCGTGCAACCCACGTGCCATATCCGGTAGGCCGTTTTCCGGCCGCGATCAGCGGCCGGAAAACGGCCACCTCATCTCAGATCAAATCTCTCCGGAAAAGCCCCTTAAGCAGAGCGGGGCCTGGAAGCCAGACCCCGCTCTGGAACAGGGACAGAAACCGGATGCTTACTTCACCAGCAGCATCTTCTTCGTCGCGCTGTAGACGTCGCCGATCTGGATCGTGTAGAAGTACAGACCGGAGGTCAGGTTGGTCGCGTCGAAGTTGTGGAAGTTCACGCCAAGCGGAAACTCACCGCTCATCGTGGCCACTTCCTGACCGGTCGCATTGAAGACCTTCAGGGAGACATGGTTGGCCTTGACGAGGTCAAAGCGAATCGTGGTCGTCGGGTTGAACGGGTTCGGGAAGTTCTGGTGCAGCGCATACTCGGTCACCGTGATCGCGCCCTCGCTCGGGGTGATGCTCTCGGTGGCCAGAACGGTGCGGTGACCGGACAGATCCAGAGCCGCCAGTTCATAGGTGTAGTTCACGCCGTATTCGAAGCTCTCATCCACGTACGAGTAGACATCGGCCGCCACGGAGGCGATTTCGGAACCGTTGCGCGAAATGATATACTTGTCGAGGTTCGCTGTGGTCGCTTCCGTCCAGTTCAGACGAACCGCGCCGTCGAACGCGACATCCAGATCTACCGTCTCGACCGCCTCGATGAAGTCGAGGTGGACACACACGCAACCCTCTTCAGCCGCATAGCTCAGGTTGGCCACGTAGTAGTAGGGACCGGTGCCGGTCAGAACCCACTCGGTGAGGTTCCACACATTGGCCGGCGTGCAGTCAGGATCACCACAGATCTCGCAACCGGGGAGAATCGAAACCTCAGGAATACGATCCGGCAGCGGAACCGGGCCGACGGAGATCACGGTCGTCGAACCTTCGCACAGCGTCACACAAGCGCTCATGTCCTGCTCACCGTACGCGACGGTCGGAGTGAAATTCACTTCGGGGGTCGGAACGCAGGGCGTGCCGCACGAACGCATTTCACAGGTCCACTCACCCGCGCCCTTGAAGAAATAGTTCGCCGGGCCAACTGCGGGGGTGAAGCAGGTGCTAACCCAGACCGGGTAGACGCCGCCCACACAGGGTCCCGTAACTTCAAAGCGAAAGGTGTTCGCGAACGTGTTGGTCGGATGACCGAAGTATGCGGGGTAATAGAAGTTGCCCGGCAGTTCGAATTCACCGCCCATGTTGGTCGTGAACTGCGTGCCGAAGTAGGGGGCAGGCGGCTCGAGACCGGTGGCGCAATCAATCACCAAACCAGTCGGCACGCCATCAGCAAACAACTCGCCTTCCGTACAGGCGTCCGTAAGATCCGCCAGACCTTCCAGGTCTTCACTCAGGAAGCTGGCGATGTCACACTGAAATCCCTGGCCAAAGCCCACGGCCGCGAAAGCCATCAACATGGCCGCAATCAATAGCAGTTTGCCTTTCATGAACCTTCTCCTTGACTTGAACGGATTCGAAATTGGGAAACAGTATCTTGTCATCTTGTCGGATTACTCGCGAGCGCCTTTCGCTTTCAGCACGGACGACTTGGCCGTGGAAGACACTTTCTGAATCTCGGGGGTGTTCGGATTCTCAATGATGTCCTGGCCGATCACCGTGTTGTAATCATAGCTCCAAGTGCCGGTGTGCTTATTCTGAATCCAGTAGGCCTTGCCAGGCGTGACTTGCAACAGAGTTTGCCAGGTCCCGTCACTGGTTTTATAGTAACCCGTGGCGCCGCCCTGCTCAATAAGCTTATCCGAGGTGATCGAATTGCCGCCGGTGAATCCGGAGGTCAGGAGTCCGAGATCTGCAATGGGAACCACTCGCGAATCACGCCAGGAATACGTCACATAGGCACTCGGTCCCACGGTGACAACCGGAATTGCGTAGTCCCCCGGGATGGAGGCTCCCGCGTCCTTGTCCACCTGGCCAGCCAGCACGATGTTCAGCGCGGCCGCGGTCTTGTTCTGGTACCAGTACGCACGGCCCGGTTCCATCAAACCGGGATCGCCGCCGCTAGTCTCCAGAGCGCCGGTCCACAGACCGTCAGACGACTTGCGATAACCGGTCTCACCGCCCTGCTTGACGACCTTGTCGGAAGTGATCGAGTTACCAGCAGTTGCCTGCGATCCGATGATATCGGACGGCTTGCGGGACTCGGTGCCGTAGTTCGGGACGTTGTCCTGGGGCACATCCCAGAACACGAACGGCAGACCAAAGGTCGTGTAACCGCCGGCATTACACGTGAGCTTGATGTAGCCCACTTCGTTGGAGGGATCCGATTCCAACGCCCAGCAGTAGCTGACGAGCAGCAGGCTGACCAACACAAAAACGACTTTCTTCATCATTCCTCCTGATACACAAGGATTGCCGAAAAGTAATCCCTTTGTCCAGACTCCTCTTAAACCACACTACGTGTTATCATTTTAAGCCGAAAGCCCTCGAACTCATGGTGGAATTGCCCGACGCTGCCCTCCGCACCAAGTCGCCTTAATATAGTAGCGCGGAGGGTCATTTTTTTCGGGCCTGCAATGCTGACCCGGAAAAAGCGCTTCCGAGAGTGTTGTCCTCTCGCAACCATGCCGCGAAAATCATCAGAACAGAGCGACTGGGCTACCGCAACATTCTGTTTTTCCGTGGCACCCACGTATCTGGCGAATAGGATTGATCCGCCTTCTCAGTAGCCAGCTAAGAATAACCAAAAAACGGTCGGATGTCAAGACTTTGCGAGCAACTCGGAGAAATTTTCGGCTGGCTTTTCAGAACGGGAGGTCTTCTTCGTCTTCGAGCTTCCCTTCGGGCGCAGGCTGGGTCGGTTGGGGTGCGGAAGCCTTTGCCGAATCCTGACTTTCGCCCTGCTCCGCGCGGCTGCTGAGCATGGTGAAACGATCTCCGATAATTTCAGTCCGATATCGCTTTTCGTTGGATTGGGCGTCATCCCACGAGCGCGTCTGGAGTCTGCCCTCCATGTAGATCAGCTTGCCCTTACGGAGGTATTCCCCTGCGATTTCGGCCTGTTTGCCCCAGAGAACCACGTTGTGCCATTCCGTGATCTGCTGGCGGTTGCCGCTGGCGTCTTTGCGGCTTTCGTCGGTAGCCAGCGAGAAGGTCGCCATGGGCGTGCCCGAGGGAGTGTACTTGATCTCGGGGTCCTTCCCCAACCTGCCGACTAAGATAACACGATTGACGGTTCCTGCCAAGTTACTTCTCCTTAACTTACAGAGGAATGATTTGGCGAGCGGCATTGCCTGCCCGCGCGCAATGTGTGAAAAATCAGCTGTCGGGGGCGGAGGATCGGCGTCTACACCAGCCCAGAACAGCCAACGCGAGCAGAGCGAAGAGGACTCCGGCCACATCGGCCAGAAAATCGCGAATGTCCGCGCTGCGGCGAGGCACATACCGCTGAAGCAGCTCGATGGCCACTCCGATCAGCAAGACTGCCGCCGATCCATAGGTCATGGCGGTTGTGATTCTAACCCGGCCGGACGACTCGATCGCCTGAACCCAGACCACCGCTCCCACGGCGAAAGCCAGCCCGTGAATGACCTTATCCCCCATCGTCTTCATGATCCATGAGGACTGGAGATCGGGGCTGGTGGCCAGTGCAATGACGGCGGTCGTCCAGAACGCCGCCGAGATCACCCAGAATCGCGGCGAAAAAAACGGCGAGAACGACTTTTCGGAAGAACGGGTCACGCCGTCCGTCCGCAGGAACAGCTATGGGAATCCTCTCCTTCGTCCTCGTCCCCGTGCTCCAGAGAAGCGAACGCCTCGGGTAGCGTGGCAATGACGTCGGCGGCGACGAGCGCGGCCTCGCTGAGTTCGTCCGCGGCGATATCCGCGGCGCGGCCGTGCAGATAGGCTCCCACCCACGCGGCGGAGTGCGGATCAAGCCCCTGCGCGAGAAAGCCCGCGATCATGCCGGTCAGCACGTCCCCCGTACCGGCCGTGGCCAGACCGGGATTGCCGGTCGGATTGATCACGCCCAAACCGGGCGGATCGAAACAGATGGTGGGCGCGCCTTTCAAGACGACGACGATTTCGCGCTCGGAAGCAAGGGATCGGGCGGCCTCGGCGCGGGCGAAGAAATCCTCGTGTTTTTTCCCCGTGAGACGGTCGAATTCGCCGGGGTGGGGAGTGAGAATGGTTCCTGCGGGAACGCTGTCTTGCAAGTTGTGCTGTGCTATCAGGTTGAGACCGTCGGCATCCACCACGAGCGGCCGTTCCGTCTCTTTAAGTAACGCGGCAACGAAGCGGGCGGTTTCCTTGTCCGTGCCGAGACCGGGACCGAGCGCGACGGCGTCGGCCCATTCGAGATGCGGCTTGAGCACTTCGATGGCCGAAGAGGCAATCGTTCCGGCGGGAGTTTCGGGCAGGCCGATGGTCATGAGTTCGGCGCGGAAAGCGGCGACTTCGGAGCGAATGCTCTCGGGAGTGGCGATTTTCACAAGACCCACACCCGTGCGCAGCGCCGCAAGACCGGAGAGGCGAGCGGCTCCGCTCAGGCCGCGCGATCCGGCGATCACGAGCAGATTTCCGAACACGCCCTTGTGCGCTTCGCGCGGACGGAGCGGCAGGAGCGCGAGCACGTCCTCATCTTCGGGCAGCGCGAACGGAGCCTCGGCCAGAATATCTTCGCGCTCGGGAATCGAGATCGGCGCGACGATCAGATCGCCCGCATAGTCGCGGCCGGGCGGAAGCAGCAGTCCGCACTTGCCGCACTGGAACGTCACGGTCACGTCGGCCAGCACGGCTTCGCCCGCGATGCGGCCAGTGGACGCATCCATGCCCGACGGCACGTCCACCGCGACCACCATGCCGTTGCTGTCGTTGATCGAGCGAATCGCGTCGAGATATACGTCTTCCGGAGCACGCGAGGCTCCGGTGCCGAACAGCGCGTCCACGATGACGTCATAGTCATCGAGTGTGATCCCGTCTTCCGCCTCCCACGGCATGGGCTGGAGATCGAGCGCTTTCAGGAGAAGGTAATTCGTCAGCGCGTCGTCTTTGAGCGCGGCTTCGTCGCCGAGCAGAAAGACGTCCACGTCGGCCCCGCGCAGGTGGAGCTGGCGGGCGATCGCGAAGCCGTCGCCGCCGTTGTTGCCCGGTCCGCACAGGACGGCCACGCTGAGAAACTCGACGTCGCCCGCGCGTTCCTCGATGGCGTCCACCACCGAGCGGGCGGCATTTTCCATGAGCACGATGCCGGGAATGCCGATTTCGTCAATCGCGTGCGCGTCGAGCGCGCGCATCTGGTCGGAAGTGAGGAGAGGAATCATGGGGAAAATCCGAAATCAAAAATCAGAAATTAGAAATGAGAAATTGGAAAGAAATCTTAGGTTTGCAGAGGCGGTTGTCCTCGCTTTTTTTCGCCGAGCCGTGCGTCCTCGCGTGGCCGGAACATTGCCGACATCATGTAGGGGCACGACATGTCGTGCCCGTTTCGTAGCCGCGCACGGCCGTAAGGCACTACATGTTCCCTCTATTAGCGGGCACGGCATGCCGTGACCCTACTGGCAAACTGCCGTTTGCAGCTAAGGAATTCGAGCGGGCGGGTTGCGCGAGTACGTTTAACCCGCCCCTACCGAACACACTGCCGTGTGAAACTACCACCGGACACAGCAAGCTGTGTCGCTACCGACGGGCGATGCCATCAGGCCCTACTGGAAAACAGGCGTCCATTCAGTCCGATATCGTAGCCGTGCGGGCGAGGTGTTCGAGTTCGAGCCGAGCCTTGTCGAATTCTTGCCAAGCTGACGAGTCAGCCGGGTGACACTTCAGGTTCAGGAACTGATACTCGAGGCGCTGCTGTGCGAGCAGGACGCGCAGATCCAGCAGGTAATTGTGCAGAGTGAACGCCACGATATCGAAATGGTTATTGAGAACGGCGGTGTCCGCGGCCAAATCCGCCTCGGCGATTTTCAGGTGATCGAGCGCCGCCTGAGCCTGATTGCCGAGTTCGGCGAACGATGCACTCGTGTCAATCGGCACGGCGAATTCGGGAATCTCGTGCTCGTGTGCCTGAATATCCGCGATTCTCGCCCAACAGGCATTCATCAGGCTGTCGAGGTCGGGAGCTTGAGCGAAGACTCCCGAAACGCGCGACAGGATAATCAGAATCACCGTCAGAATGGCGCGACGCATGGTTTTCCCCTACCCTTTCGGATAAAACACACACTGCCATGTGAAACTACCACCGGACACAGCAAGCTGTGTCGCTACCGACGGGCGATGCAATCAGCCCCTACAAAAGAGCGCACGGCTGAGAGGCGCTACAAAGACAAATTTTCTCATTTCTAATTTCTCATTTCCAATTTCTGATTTTTAATTTTCGTCATCGTCGCCGGGGTAGATCATGACCATGGCGGCGGCGGTGGTGCGGGTGTGGGACAGGCTGAGAGCAACGTGCATGGGATAATGAGAGTACGGACCGTGAATCAGGATATGGGGAGCTTTGCGCTCGCCGACGATCACTTCCACGTCCTGAAACGTGAGAAATTCACCGATGCCCACGCCGAGGGCCTTGGCCACCGCTTCTTTCGCGGCCCAGCGCGCGGCCAGGCATTCCTCGGGTTTGATGCGGCGCAGACACTCGGCGCGCTCGATCTCTGTGAAGATGCGGTTCAGGAACACCTCATCGTCGAGCATGAGCCGGATACGCTCGACCTCGATGAGGTCTATGCCGACCGAAGGAAGTATCGGCTTGGGGGGAATGGGAGTCATGAAAGATGCGGCACGCCGGAGCGTGCCGCCCAGTAGGCGAATAGTTATTTCAGCAGCAGCAGCTTCTGGACGTGACGCTGGCCGGCGGTTTCGAGCACGGCGAAATACGTTCCGGCGGGCGCGGCCGTCGCGTGCCATGGCATCGTGTAATGTCCGGCGGTCAGGCGGCCGCTGGCCAGCACAGCGGTTTCGCGTCCGAGCAGATCGAACACGCGCAGGGACACGAATCCCGCGCGTGCCAGTTCGAATTCGAGCGTCGTGGCGGGATTGAAGGGATTGGGATAGGCCGGAAGCAGCGCTGCCGATTGGGGAAACTCAGGCCGCGCAGCGCCGGCGTTCAGCGGTTCGTAGCGGAACGCTCCCAGATCGGGCAGCGAGCCGTCGGGATCGGGCGGCGTCATTGGATCTCCCGCATTGATGCAGGGCGAATTGGGAGTGAGTTCCACGCCGGTCTGCGAGCTGTCGTCGAAGAGAGGATCGAGCACGATATTGTAATAGGCGTCGCAGGAATCGCCGTTGACGTTGCTGTGCACGGCGATTCCGATGTTCGCGGGGGTTTGCGGTCCGGTGCAATTGCCGCCCTGATTTTCGAAGAAGCAATTATAGCGCGCCACGGCTCCCGGCACCGGGAAGTGCACACCGCCGCCGCTCGTCTGCCGGGCGACGATGGAATTTTTCAGCCGGAGCGAACCACCGCCGTAAATGGCCCCGCCGGTGGAGTCCGCGTTGTTCACGAACGTACAGTGGGAAATGTCCTGCGAACCGCTCTGCAGAGCCAACGCTCCGCCGGGTCCCTCCCCGCCGTTGCGGGCGGCGGCATTGGCGTAGAAGAAACAATCTTCGATGATCGAATTCGTGCTGAGGCGAGCGTCAATCGCTCCGCCGCCGAGGGAATGGTTGCTCAAAAACCGGCAGCGGCGGACGGTAAGCGTGGCATAGGAGGTGAACGCGGCGCCGCCGTACACGCCCGCTTCGTTCTTGACCAGAATGCAATCCTCGAGCAACACGGTGGATTGGTCCGCGGTCAGCACACCGCCGTAGAGAGCGATATTTTTCTGAAACCGGGATTCGCGGGCGGTCAGCGTACAATTATCGCGCAGGCAGATCGCTCCGCCGCTCCCGATTTCGGAGCCGTTTTCGAAGAGTTCGCAGCGGTTCAGGGTGATCTGGCTGCCGTTGCGGGCATAGACGGCATGACCCGATCCTTCCGTGCAACCGTGAATCGTGCAGTCGTCGAGTTCCACAGTGGCTCGTTCCAGAAACAGACCGCCGCCCAGACCGTACTCCTCCTGCCCTGTAGCCTGCCCGTACTCGATCGTGCAATAGGACAGGGTCGAAAGGCCCTGACTGCCGGTGAAGCGGATGCCGCCCCAGCCTTCGGGATTCGTTTCGGGATCGGTGGTGAAGCGAGTGTTATGGCCGGGAGCGCCGGCGACATCGAGGACTCCGGAAACGTACAGACGGAAGGGACCGGCGAACACGATCTCGACTCCCGGTCCGACGTGGAGCGTATCGCGACCGG
>JAQTRJ010000334.1 GCA_028711875.1 bacterium
ATAGAACGTCATCGAGAAATACGACATCGGCGGAATGGTCACCAGATAATAGTCGGACTCGTCTGCCGGGCAGATCATTCCGTAGCCGAGATCATCGCATCCGAAAACGTGTTCATCCATCTCTGTCAGGCATACATCATTCGGCTCGGTCTCGCCCGGCGTGCCGCAATTCACCCACTCGGTGCACTCGGCCGGGCACTCGCACTCGTCCACCGTCAGCGTGTAGGTGAATTCATTCGGCGTGGGCCAGTTGTCAATCATGATGTAGTATGTGCCTGCAGTGACCGGCGTACACAGAGTGCTGAACTCGCCTGACGAGGCTTGCGCACCAGCCAAGCAGACTCCCACGTCCGGGCAATCATTCCACAGCGATACGCTGACATATTGGTAGCTGCCTTGCGTCGCGCTAATGATGATGCACTTGTCCACGTCAACGATCAGCTTGTAGATCACGTCGTAGCCATTGTCGTAGTTGACGCCGATGCAGGTAGCGGTGGTGGAGTTGTAATCGTCCACCAAACCGCTGGTGCCCGAATTGGTGTAGGGCAGCGTGGTGATCGTCGCCACCGGATCGCTGCAGTTTTCACCGTGGAACGGAATCGGGCAGCCGTACGGAGGCTCGCCCAGGCAGACTTCGCCGACGGTCCAATCGCCACCCAGCAGATCGCAGTCCGCCAGTTTGTTAACGGCGCACAGCGGATTTTCGGGATCTGGATGTTCGGCATCGAGATAGCAGCAACGGCCGTCGGGATTGAGACAGTCCGCGCCGTCGCTGGTCACGTCAACCTGATAGAGACCGGCGGGGGCGCTGGAACTGTACGATCCGACCAGAATGTAATAAGTCACGCCGGGCAGAGCGCACCAACTGAGAATGGACCGTGATCCATAGTCGGGGCAGTTGGTGTAGTCGTCGTCATTGCCGCCGACGCAAACCAGATTGTCACAGTCGCCTTCCCAGACCTGAAGCTCCGTGTCAAAAGCGGTGTAGGCGTTGCAGGTGGAGGCGGTGTAGGTCGTTCCGTCGCCCACCACGGCATACCACACTTCCTTGCCCATGGTGCCGCCCGCGCCGCACGACGGCAGAACCTGAGTGGTGTAGCCCGTGTTGTCAAACTGATGCATGAACGGAAGCGCCGTAATCTCATAGGCGTTGCAGCAATAGTCGTAGTCCGCCGGCGGAGCGCCGCACGGATCGGTGCCTTCGCAGTCCGCGCCTTCCGTCCAAACGCCGCTCAGAGCCGCGCACTCTGCAACCGTCTTGCCGCTCTCGCACGTCGGATGGCAGACGGTGCCATAGCAGCAGCGGCCGGTGGCATTGGCATTCGCCAGTTCGATGTCATCAATGGCCATGTAGTACATGTCCGCTTCGGTCGTTCCGTGCCAGCCGAAGAAGTCGGTGCCGGCCGCCAACGTCACCGGAAGAATCGCCTGAACGTGGGTGGTGCCGCTGAACGTAAACGGAGCCGCGAGGACATTCGTCATCGCCGCAGATTCCTGTGACGTGCCGTAATAGACACCCATCGTTTCGTCGTATCCGCCCGATACGTACCAGAACTTCAGATTGTACGTACCGCCGGTGGTCACGAATCCCGGGCTGATGAGCCAGTCATCCATGGCCAGAGAGCCGTTGTAGCCAATCCGGAAGCTGTGCAATCCGGTGTAGGGAGAACTGGTGGCGCTAACCCAGGTGATCCCGTCAGCATTCAAGTTTTCCTGAACCCAGCAATCGGGCAGCGTGGGCGGTGTGACGGTTTCACAACCTTCGGGAAACGGCGTCGAGCAATCATCCAGAGCGCCGTTCACATCCGTCCGAAGCTGCATCGGCTCAGCCGCCTTCAGCGCTTCGATGTCTGCCATTTCCTTGTCAACAACCGGCAGAGCCACCGGCTCGACCGGAACGACCTTCACGGCTTCCGTCTTTGCCGCGTCATGGGCCGCTTGCTTCGCGCCCAGTTCTCCAATCACAACCTGACCGGCATACGCTAAACTCAGCGTAGCCAACATCATACACAACAAGGCAATCTTCTTCATTCCCTTCTCCTCTCCTGATCGGAACAAGTTGATTTTGTTCAGATTCTTTTCACACAGTCAGTTTAGTTGATTTAACGTAGTAGTGAAGGTAAATATACTAACCATAATGCGGCTCCGCAAGGAATTCTCATCTCCACGAAATTTAACTATGGCGACCCAAAGGCATTCTAAGCTACTGACGTAAAACCATTTATCCCTCCTGACCCAACGCCGATTGCGTCTTTTCCGCCCTGCGCCTCCCAGTGACGCCCTAAGAAAGAAATCCGAGCCGGTTGTCACGAATCAGCCTGAAACAACTCCCGAACAGATGCGATTACCGCCGACCCGAATCGGCTTGAATCTGGAAGGGATTCTCCGTATCTTCCTCTGGTTTTCTATGGCGTGAATTCCACGCTTCCGGAGAACTCGGATCAACTTGGAGGATCGTCACGTGATACGTCACCTCGCACTCGGCTTCATCGTGGCTCTGGTCTGTGCAACCGGACTTCACGCCGCAGAATGGGCGCCCGGAATGGAATCCGTCCTTCGTCAGGCGCCATCCACCGAGCCGTTCAGCGTCATCGTCAAATTGTACAATCCCCGCGATATTCGGTTGCTGGATGAAGAGCTTCACGCCCGCCGCGCGTCGCTGGCCGAACGGCACCGTCTCGTCATCGAAGCCCTGCAGGCCAACGCCGCCGAGACGCAAGGCCCGGTGCTCGACCGTCTGGATGCCCTGCGGCAGGAAGGTCTGGTCGAAGGATACACCGCCTACTGG
>JAQTRJ010000042.1 GCA_028711875.1 bacterium
CGTGCTCTCGAACGCGCCGCCGCCGCACACGATACTCGTGACCACCGGCAGCATTTGGCCGTTGGACAGGGTCAGAATCTGGCTGAGACTGTAGGGAGGATACGCCCAGTCGGAGGGCGATCCGAATCCGCGGTAGGCCACGAAGCTCACCCCGCCGTCAATCCATTGATTGATCTGCGACGCGGTTCCGCCCGGATAGGGCACGGCGCGGACCTGATCGTAATTCCCGGCTTCGAGAAATTGCCGCCCGATCCATTCCAGCGTCGGCCACGCCGAGTTGTAGGTTTCGTAATAGCCCGGACTGCTCCGGACGCCGGTGATAAGCATCGTCCGCCGCCATGCTCCCTGCGGCTCGTACGGAGTGCGTTCATAGGTCACGCACTTATTCACCACCGTTGCCGCGTCGCTGCCCGTGTCCACCGAAAATCTCCCGATGAGAACGTCAGGCAGATAATCCGTTCCCTCGATCAGAGTGTAGGGATGATCGGAGACGATCCACGGATGATAATATCCCGGAACCAGCCATGATGCGACCGGATTCGGGTCGTCCACGTCGCCCACCAGCAGCACGAACACCGGCGGTTCGTCCCACGTGTCATAGGCGGTCTGAATGTAGTTTTTGATCTGCTGATTGGTCGTGCCGGTCGTTGTGGTGGAAACCAGAGTCACGGTATGCCCGCGCGCGCGTTTCCAATTGACGAGCGATTGCAGGGTGCCTGCGTAGGCGGGATTTGTGATGATGAGATAGGATTCGGGACGGGCTTCGGGAGCGGGGATGACCTCATCGAGGTTCGGCACGAGCGGACGCGCGAGGTCATAAAAGGTGCGGCTGAGCCGTCTCGAGTCCGCGGCGGTTGCCGTGCCGTGATAACGCAGCGCGATTTCAGCGCCGGTGCACCACCGGAATCCGTCGCCGTCTGCGTTTGGCTGCAGCGGATGAATCGCCAGCGACAGCAGCGCCATGCCCCGCAGACTCATCACCGGGGAGCATGAACAAAGCGGCGGCAGATCCGCGGGAGATTGAGACCACACCGTGTCGGGAACCTCGTCCGCCGTCGCGCGGCGCCATTCGGCGGAAAGTACGGTCAGGGATACCGAGTCAATTCCCTCCGGTAGCGCCCACAGCGCTCCCTGGGCGAGCGCGTCGTTCCCCGCGTCCCAAGCGTCGGATGAATTCCGTTCCGAAAATGCCTCGCGGCTGAAGTCCACGCGCAGCCGCGCTCCGCGTGCGTCCGATTGAACGGCCGTCACGGCGACAGACTGCGTTTCACGAACGGCTGGCGTCGCGGTCGCACGGCAGACGAAATCCGTCGCCCACGTCAGCAACAGCGCCGCACACCAGATCAAGGCACGATGCATGAGAGTGGAACCTCACTCGCAAGGCGGATAAAAGGAGGGTCTATGGAAGAAAAAACGAGGGGAGCCGGGCTACGCCGGCGGGTTTTCCGGTGCCATCTCGCGGAGTCGCGATGTCACGTCGCGCAATTCCAAACCGATCGCCGCCAGTTGCTCCCGAATCATCGGCAGCAGTTCCAGAGCCGTGCGCAACTCCTGGACTTCGGCGTGAGTATAGTTGCCGGTCCCGGCCTGCTTTTGTTCACGCAGCCATCTCAGCAGCAGGCGCTGTTCCTTGCCTTCGCCGGCCCGCTGCACGATCGCCGGGCCGAAAATACTCTCGATGTGCGACAGCGTGCGCTGCAAATCGTCCAGCGCGTCCCGCCCCGCGTCCTGTCGCGTTTCGAGAAACTTGCGCAGGTTAATGCGAATCGCCGTGGCCAGACCGCCGTCGTCGCGATGCAGAGGCGGGCGGCGCAGCCCTTCCACGTCGCCGCCCTGCACAGCCCCAGCGATTACGTCCGCGGCCCGGACCACGCTGTCGGTGATCCGCCCGTCGGCGTGCAGCGTCAGATGAGCGCTGACGTCGGATTTTCGCACGTCGCCGTGAATGCAGACGTGGTGCGCGCCCATAACCGTCGCTTCCAACAGACTGCCGTTCACCCGCAGCGACTCCCCGCATTGAACAAAGCTCCCGCGCGTGACGTCGCCTTCAATGTACAGCGGATGCTGCGTTCGGATTCTTGCGTTTTCCGGCAGCGACCCCTCGAGGATCACCGCGTCCTGAAATTCCAAGTTGGCCGCATCCGCCGCCGCGATGATCTGGGCTTCCAACACCTGCGCGGTGAGCTTGACCGGCACCAGATCGCAGGCGTCCTTCTGACGGCGGTCGCGGCCATAGCGCCGCAGCACTAACAGACCGTCCCGCCCTGCGATGAGCTGTCGCCCTCGCAGCGCTGTGGTGACGCCGTCCCCCGCTTCTAATCGGGTCTGCAGACCGGGGCGGGGGGGAAGCTCGCGGCCGCAGGCTGTGCGTCCCCATTGATGTCCCGATGCGCTCTCCGACGCTTCGACAATGAACTCGCCGCGCAGCACGGGACGCACCCCGATCCAGGCGGAATCCAGAAACCGTTCCTGATCGTGCCGCACTCCATAGGTCAAATGCGACGACGGCCCCACGCCCGGCAATACGCCGCGGGCGATTTCGAGATTCTCAACGGGCTGATGGGTCTCGCGCATCTGCTCCACGGCCTGATACACGACGTCCCAGTCTACCCAACCGCTGCCGTACCCCGCCGCTTCCATCCGCGCCTTGACCAGCTCTTTCGTCATCGGCCGATCCCATTCATCGTAGGGATGCAGATCCGCGATCAGCCTCATATCGGTGAAGACCGTGCCGTCGGCAGCCTGTAGCGGTTCACAGCGAAATCGCGGGGCGTTCGAGGGAACTTCCCGTTTGGTGATCTGCAGTTGAACCAGCAGCCCGTTCTGGGTCAACTGTCTTCCCAACAGGCGGGTGTAGGCAAGTAGCGAATCGGGAATGCCGAACCGGCTGGCCAGATCACGCTTGGCCTCCTGCAGGCGTTCCGATACCTCCGCCGCGGAGATATCCGGGCGGGTGAACAGCACCTGCATTCTCCAGCAATTATAGCCCTGGCCGATCAGCCGAACCTTCTGATCCGGGGGTCGCTCACTCATGAAACATCCGAGTCCACAGAGGTTGAAATGCTCCACTCCAATGGCGATTCATGTCAAAGAGCGCAAACTCCGCGCCCGAAATCCGGCGATTACGGCATGAAATCAGTCCGATTCCGGCCCGGTTGGCATGGCAATTTTCCGATAGCGAACGGCGTCGTCAAGCAGCAACAATCCGTTCAGGCATTGGCGGTGGCTGTCCATCTGGTTTCGGGCAAAGACTGCCTCTTGCGCAGCTTCCGCAATCGCTTGAAAGAATAACAGCCCCGTCTCTTCCACGGACTGTGCCCGTTTCAGGGCGTCCTCGAAGGAAATCGCCGTCCGCGCCAGCGCGCGACCGTAGCCATCCTTCTTCAGCAGGTCACCCAAACAAAGACCGGGCAGGAGTGAGTCCTTGTCCAAGTGGATTTCCACGGGATCCGGAGGTGGTTCCGTGTTGGCCAGATGCGGTTCGATGACTTGACGCAGATATTCCTTGAACTTCGGTTCCGGGATGCGGTCGAGCAGCATCCGGTAGAACTCCAAGCGGTTCGAAAAAAATATCCGGATCGTCTCCGCTGCCGCCATGCTGGTCACGATCTGTTGTCTCCCGGAATCGTGTGGACTCAGAGAGTTCCCGCTTCAGTCACGGGAACTCTCGTAAGTTTAGAAATAACAAAAGATTCTACGGCAAGCCTGTCAGGGAAGCTGAACATCGCTTGGCCCGTCGTACTCCGGCTTGGTCTGGCCGAACGAGCGCATCGGCTTTTCCCGTGTCCGTTCCTCGTGCGCCTGAATCACGAGTCCTGCCGTCCGGCTTAGAATAAAAAAGCCTTTTCCCAGTCTCCAATCGAATCCCAAGTCGGTCATTATCGCCGCGATAACTCCATCCACGTTCAGCGGCAGGGCCTTTCCCTCCGAGCGCTTCTCCAGTTCGTCCTGGATCGCCAGAGCCAGATCTGCCGCCCGGCCCCGCAACTTTTCCCGCTCGGCAAGCTCAATTAATTTGAGCGTGCGGGGATCGCGCTGGTATACTCGATGGCCATATCCGGGGATACGTTTTTGTTTTTGCTGAAAATCCTCGACAATCAGGGTGGCCAGAGTGGACACGTTGGGAATCTCATCGCGGGTCATCAGCCACTCCTGATAGATTTTCGCACAGGCCTCGATGGCTCCGCCATGAGAATCCCCGATCGCCAGAACCCCGGCAGCGACCGCGGCATTCAGAGGATTGCCTCCGCTCATCACGACACGGGCGGCCAGCGGCGACGGGGCGGTCGTTCCATGATCCACCGAGGACACCAAAATCGCGTCCATCAGCCGCGCCTGTCCCGGCGACGGGGGTTCGCCTTTCCACAGAAGATAGACCATGCCTCCGAAGCTTAAACGCTCGATGGCACGGCTGATCTCGACTCCCCGGATAATGAGTTTGCCTTCGGAAGTATCGGTAATTGCGGTTTTCCAAGTGGGGGCGGGCATAGAAATCTCCATTCGGTTTTCGGATGGAAGAGTATACCCTTTTTTCGGTTTTATCGCAATGCTGAAGCGGAACGGACCGGTCATTTTTTCGCCGTTCGGGAACTCTATCGCGTTTTCTTCGTAACACCGATGAATAGCAGAGATTTTTCACATATTCGATTCAGCCTGCCCAAGGAGGGGACCATGAACAAGCGATTCTGGTTGGCTCCGGTTCTTCTCGGTTTATGTCTGGTGATGGCCCTGAACGTGGCCGTTGCCGACGAGAAGGAAGCTAAAGCATTTCTCGGCATTGTTCCTGCCGAAGTGACCTCGGATATCGCCGCCGACTACGGACTCATGGGTCCCGGAACCGGGGTGCTGGTGTCGGGGGTGACCTCCGATTCGCCCGCCGACAAGATCGGCCTGCGGGAAAACGATGTCATCGTCAAGATCAATTCAGCCACGGTCACCGGCCCGGAGGAGCTGCGCACGCAACTGGCCAAATACCGCCCGGCCGAGACGATCGAGCTCGTGTATCTGCGCGGTGGTAAAGAAAAGAGCGCAAACGTTGAACTGGCCAAAGCGCCGGGCGCTCTGGATTGGGCTGGCAAGGAGTGGGCGAGCGCCAAGGATCTGGCTCTGAATATCCCAAATTTCGACTGGAAGGAAATCGGCGGCAAGGGGCCGTTCGCGGGGATCGTCACGCAGGAGCTGTCGGACGGGCTGGCCAGCTATTTTGCCGTGGAAAAAGGCGCGCTGATCTCCGAGGTGGTCGAAGACTCGCCGGCCGAGAAGGCGGGACTCAAGGCCGGTGACGTCATCACCAAGATCGGCGATGTGGACGTGGAAGACGAAGGCGACGTGCGCAAGGCGATCCGCAAGCACGAAGTCGGCGATGACGTGGATTTCTTCATTCGCCGCGATAAAGTGCCCATGACCATCAAGGTCAAGCTCGGCGAGCACGATTTCGGCAGCCTCATCCAGGGGAACGTGGACGTGTTGACGGACGCCGACCACGGTCAGCTTATAATTGGGCTGAAAGGCCATGAGCTCGAAGAATTGCAGGATGAACTGCGCGCGCTGGAGATCGAGCTCAAAGATCTTCCCGATGTGGATGTGATCGAACTGCCCGATCCGCCCGGCTCGCAGCGCATTCTCATTGACATGACTTCCGCCGAACCGGTGCGCAACGAAACCGGCTGGCGCGCCACGATCGAGCAGTTCAAGAACCGGCTGCAGGACGCCGTCCTGCAAATGCGGCTCGAAATCCAGTACATGAAGTACAAGATTCTCGAAGCGAAAGACCGACTGCTGCGGGCCACCACCTGATCCCGGCGCGCTCGGTTTCGATGTCTGAAATGGTGAGTTCATCATGACCGGTCGGCGCTGCCGATCGGTCATGTTTCATGAAGCCATATTGATCCCTGTCGAGCCGGGTTCAACGCAGAGTGATTTCCCAGCGGTGACTCTCCCGAGTCACCCCGCCCCCGCGGAGCCCGGCCGGAACCTCCGCGAAAGATTTTCTTACAAGATAGCTTCGTCAACTCCTCCGCCCATGATTCTCGAAAAAACCTGTCCCCGCTGCGGTGCCGTGGTCGAGATCTACCGCAATCCCTTTCCCACGACCGACATCATCGTTGTCCGCGCTGGCCGCGTGCTGCTCATCCGCCGTGCCGCTCCGCCCGAGGGCTGGGCCTTGCCCGGCGGTTTCATTGATTATGGCGAGTCTGCGGAAACTGCCGCCCGTCGTGAACTCGAAGAAGAAACGTCCCTTCACGCGCGTTCGTTGTCCCTGCTCGGAGTCTATTCCGAACCGGGACGCGATCCCCGCTTTCATACCCTCACGGTGGTCTACGTGGCTGAAGCGGACGGCGAGCCGCAAGCCGGCGATGACGCGGCCGACGCCCGTTGGTTTTCCCTCGATCAGCTTCCCCGCGAAATTGCCTTCGATCACCGCCGTATCATCGAGGATGCCGCCCGCCGCATCAAGGGCTAACAGGCATTTCCCCGCGCGCCGACGCCCGTGAATCCGCCCCTCCCCGCCGCGGCGAATCTCCCGATTCGCCCGAAAATCCCGTGGCGCTCGCCCAAGCGGTGTCGGTCTACTGGCAGCCGACCCGCACGCCGAAACTCGTCCGCAGGGATTGACAGACCGCTTCCACTTCCGTAAATTACCGGAAATCGTTCCACGGGAATTCCCTCCCCATGCAGGCACGCCTCGTTCGCACCATCTTCCAAAAGGAACTGCGCGACATCCTTCGTGACCGGCGGACGCTGTTTATCATGATCGTCCTGCCGATCCTGCTCTATCCGCTCCTGTTCGTCGGCATGCTGCAGATCACGGTCTTCCAGCTTTCGCGCATGCAAAAGCAGGACGTCCGCCTCGTCGTGTTGGGACGGGAATACTCTCCGCCGCTCAGTGCGCTGCTCGATACGCTGGCCGGGGTCACCGCGCAGGACACGGCCCACTGGATAGCTCGTCTGCAGGAGGGCGAGGTCGAGGTGGCGCTGGAGATTCCGCCCGGTCTTGACGCGGCCATCGAGCGCGGCGAACCGCTGTCCGTCGGCCTTTTTTTTAACGGCAGCCGCGACCGCTCGCAGATGGCGCGCGATCGTCTCGACCGCGCGCTCACTCAGTGGAAGGACGACATCGTCGCCACCCGTCTGTCCGGCTTGCGCGCCGATACCAGTCTGCTGCATCCGTTCGTCATTCAGGCGGAGAATCTGGCCACGCAAGAGCAGCGGCAGGGCGACTTCCTGGGCCGGATTCTCGGCTACATGCTCGTCTTCATGACGATGATGGGCGCGTTCTATCCCGCCGTGGATCTGACCGCCGGAGAAAAAGAGCGCGGCACGCTCGAAACGCTGCTCGTCTCGCCCGTCAGCCGCGGCGACATCGTCTACGGCAAATTTTTCGCCGTGCTGCTGATTTCGCTCCTGACCGCCGTGCTGAATCTCGCCAGCATGGGACTCACGGCCGCGTTCGGTCTGCGGCAGCTCGGAGCGTCCGCCGCCGCCGCGCTGCCCGGCTTCTCGGTCTCGCCGTTGTCGCTCACCCTGTCTCTGATTCTGATTCTCCCGCTGGCAGTTTTGTTCTCCGCGCTCTGTCTGGCGATCGCGTCGGGCGCGCGCAATTATAAAGAAGGGCAGAGTCTGCTGACTCCCGTTTATATGCTGGTGATCCTGCCCGCGATGGTCTCGCTGATTCCCGGCATGGAAGTCAATCTGCTGCTCGCGACGGTGCCGATCGTCAACGTGTCGCTGCTGGTCAAAGAGTTCATGATGGGCAACTATCTCTGGAACGAGATGCTCGTCGCGATGGCGTCCACCTCACTCCTGGCCGCGGCCGCGCTCGCCTGGGCGATCAGTCAGTTTCGTCAGGAATCCGTGCTCTTCCGCCATGCCGAAGAGGTGCGCTGGTCGCCGTTCCGATTTCGGCGGGCGAGATCGCAAACCGCTCTCGCGCCGCCGGGAACCGCGCTGCTGGTGTGGGTGGTTATCGTGTTGCTGCTGTTCTATGCGGGAACGCTGGCGGCCGGGTGGGGCGTGGTTAAAAGCATTCTGGTCAGTCAGCTCCTCATCGGCGGCCTTCCGCTGTTGATTCTGATTCGCGGCGGCTTTGATCTGCGCCGCTCGCTCGGTCTGTTCCGTCCGCGCGCGGTCGTGTGGATCGCCGCTCCGCTGGCCATGGTCAGCGCGTGGCTTGTGAGTCTCGAACTCGCCGCGCTCATGAATATGGTCATGCCGTTCCCCGAGGAACTCCTCGGCAAGTTCGATGATTTCTTTGCCGGGATCAATCGTCTTTCGCCTCTGGCCGGACTGCTTCTGCTCGCCGTGCTGCCCGCGGTGTGTGAGGAAATGCTCGCGCGCGGGCTGCTCCTGCGGTCGTTCCTGCCGCGATTCGGAGTCTCTGGTGCCGTCATCTTTTCGGCGATTGCATTCGGGCTGCTGCATCTCGATCTCTATCGCCTGCTGCCGACCACGCTGCTCGGAGCGGTCTTGGGATGGATCGCCGTCTGGTCCGGTTCGATTCTCCCGGCGATGTTCGCTCATGCGCTGAACAATGCGCTGATTTATATCCTGCAGCGTTATCCCGATGAGGTGGCTCTGTCGTGGCTCGGCGAAAATTCGCCGGAGTTTCTCCCATGGTCCATTCTCGCGGCGGCCGTGCTGCTGCTCGTGGGATCGCTCCTCTGGCTGAAAAAAACCGGAGACGGACGGGCCGTCTCGGAAGCGAGCGCTGAAGAGATATAATGGTCGCCGAGCCGGGTTCAGCACAGTGCAGATAGCGGAAGCGGCAAGACCGCTCCGTGCGTAACCCGGCCGGAACTGCTCCGATCTCAGGAAAGACTCTCTGAAAGCCGCTCCTGATAATCCCAGCCAATGAGCCGGCCGCTCAGCCTTCGTCCTCGTCTTCGCTGCGAATCCGGCTCATGTCAATGCCGTAGGCCATGATTTTCAGCTGCAGATTGCGGCGCGCCACGCCCACGACCCGCGCCACCCGCGAAATATTGCCATGTTCGCGCTCGAGAACGCGAGTTAGGAACTCCGATTCGAATTCCATCCGGGCTTGTTTGAAATCCACGCTATAGCTTCGGCGTCCGATAATCACCGGACGGGAGCGGCTCCGCGACGAACTCGGATAACTGATCGAAATCGGCGCGTCCGCGGTCGGAAACAGCAGATTGTCGAGAATCTCCGGGGCCACTCCCGGCGGAATCACCATCATATTGCAGTCGCGAGTCAAACGGGCAATGCATTCGGGGCTGGCCTGACCGGCGAACAACACCGGCACCCGTGGCACGAATTGATGGAGTGTGCGCACGAAACCGTCCACGTTGTCCGCTTCCGGATCGGCAATCACCACCGCGTGAAACGATTCCCGGTGGAAATGCAATTGTGCCGAACGAAAATCGCTGGCGATGGTTACTGGAATGCCCCGGCGGCGAAGAACCAGTTCGTAATTGTCCCGCAGCGACGATGGCGGCCCGACCAGCAGAGTTTCTGCAAGAGTCATCCGCGGCCTCCCGATGTTGTGGTTCGCTCCCCGTGCGAAAAATGATCCGTCCATCGCATCATTCTTATACAACACGCGTGCCGGAAGATATCCGATTAATCTGAATTTCCTATCCTGCGAATTATTATACAGATTTGGCTATCAATGAATCGGCTCTGATCTGAATATTCTCGGGAAATTACACTTATCTAAGTTATCATAAGCGTTATATGTCCAGTCTTCCTCGTCCGTCTGCTGAAAATCCCAACTCGGAAAAAGAAACACTGTTCAGGATTCCATGACGTTCCGCGCAAAAATAGCATCTTTTCTGGAACACGACCATACGGGAATGTGGGTATTCCTGATCGCATCTGCGCTGCTGCTCGCCAGCCTTCTGATCGGACTGATTGCGGACAACACGCGGACCTGGGGATTCCATTTTCTGCGCTACTTTTCTATACCGCTGCGCGTCGCGTTCACTCTCGCCGGACTGCTCGCCGCTACGCTGGCTTGGCGGGCACACAGAGTCTTCTCTTCCGATCTCCGGCCGTCGCACCAGTCTGCCCCAAATCCGTTGATCGCCGACCTCGCCGCGGCCGTTCTCTGCGCCGTCATTTTTGTTCTGTTCCGCGCCGCCACTCCCGTTCTCGGAGATGGACAACTCTGGATCAACGAACTGGGCGAAGGCAGCGTTCCGTTCTGGGATCGGCGCGGCCCGCTTACGCTCGCTCTCTACGATGCGCTGTTTCAAGCGTGGAATGCCGGAGGAAACCTTAATCCTCAGCGGGTCTTTCAGGCGGGGGCGGCGGTGGCTGGAGGAATCACAGTCTTCGCCTGGCTCCGCGCCGCGCGAGCGCTGGGCATTCCGGCCGCTGCGGCCTTGCTGCTGGCCGCGCTGTGGGGCGGCGTCGCCCAGTTTTTCGGCTACGTCGAACTCTATGCCCCGATGATCGCCCTCGTCAGCGTCATGTTCTGGCGGATCATCGTCAGCCTGCATGATCAAAAATTCTGCTGGGCGGTTCCCGTGCTCGCGCTCGCCGCTCCGTGGTTTCATTTCATCGCCCTGACCGTTCTCCCCGCCGCGGCGCTCTATGTCTGGTGGGGTGTCGCGCATCGGCTTCCGAAATTTCGCACGCTGTCCGCCATCGCACTGGTTTTGTTCGCCTCCGCCGGACTTGGTTACGCCGCGCTCGGCTGGCATCGCGGCACGACCATTCTCCTCCCGCTCTGGCCGCGACCCGATTGGAGCTATGCCGTGTTGTCCGCGAATCATCTGCTCGATCTGGCGAACGGTCTCGCGCTCATCCTCGGGCCGGGCATCGTGCTGCTGTTCTCTCTCTGGCGGCCACTCCCGAAAACGGAAGAATCGCCCCTGCGGACGATTCTCACGGCTTCTCTTCTCGTTCCGTTCGCGGCCTATGTCATGCACCATCCCCAGCTCGGCATGGCTCGCGACTGGGACATCGGCGCGGCTCTGTTGTGCGCGGTTCCATTCGCGTTTTTTCTCGGA
>JAQTRJ010000335.1 GCA_028711875.1 bacterium
GCGAGGATTCCCACTTCGCGTCCCAGAATATTATGCGCCCGAATGGTGACGCGCGCGCTTCTCGGCAGCGCGAATTCGATCGTCGTCACGGCATTGAATGGATTGGGAAAATTGCGGAAGGTGTAGGAAGAGGGAGTAATGACGGGAGGTTCGTTAGCTGCAAGCTCCGGTCCTGTTTTCACAAGCCAAGCATCCACAAGCCCCCTACCATACGATCTTGTAAATCCTCCAAGAATAAAACCATTATCGGCGGTCTGGCAGACAGAGTAGCAGCCATCGTCCTCGGATCCGCCGAGATCAATGCTCCACAGGCTATCACCATCAGAATCCGCCTTCAACATCCATATGTTTCGGTCGAGAGAGGGTAATGAGCTCCATTCTCCCGCAAGTACGTATCCTCCGTCCGAAGTTTGGCAAACCGAATAGCAGATTTCATCGTAGTTACGTCCATATGCCCGGCTCCACAGACTATCACCGTCAGGGCCTGTCTTGACCAGCCAGAAATCCGCATGCCCGTTACCGAAGGAATACGTCAACCCTCCCATGATGTAACCACCATCTGCCGTCTGCTGAACACTGTAGCAGATATCTGTGTTGTGTCCTCCGAAGGTGCGGCTCCACTGACTATCGCCTAGCGCGTCCGTCTTGATTAGCCAAAAATCCCACGAACCTGCGCCATAGGTCAGGGTATTTGCCCCCAAGACATATCCCCCATCACGGGTCTGCACGACGTCTCGGCAAACCTCGCCGTTACCTGCACCGCCACCATATGCCCGGCTCCATAGACTATCACCATTGGCATCCGTTTTCAACAGCCAACACAAATCAACATGGTCACCACTTTTCATCGAACCCGCAAGAATATAGCCGCCATCTATCGTTTGCTTGGCAGAATGGCAGAAGTCGTGACCTATTGTAGTGCCATACACCTCACTCCATAGGCTATCGCCATAGGCATCGGTCTTGACAAGCCACCAGTTAAAGCCAGCATCTCCACTTAATACGTTACCCGCAAGCATATAGCCTCCATCCATAGTCTGCTGCACTGAAGTGGGAAAATCCCAATTCCATCCTATGTAGGAACGACTCCACAGACTGTCTCCATCTGCATTCGTTTTCAGGAGCCAGAAACATCCCGGATGCGATTCAGAAATCCATCTCTCCCCGGCCAAGATAAATCCTTCATCTGCCGTTTGTCGTATCGATCGACAATCTTCCGAATTAGGCCCCCCAAACGTCCGCGTCCACTGCGTGTCGGGCGGGTGGGGTTGAGCCATTGCGGGATATGTCGCTGCTACCCATGCGAAGAGGAGTGTACCAAGCGCCCTACAGGTCATGATTCTCCTTTTCCGAAAACGACAGAGCCTCGCCGCAATCCATGCAGCAAGGCTCTCGAATGACAATTCGAAGTACCGCCCGACTTCTCGACGCCGCTCTGCTGACCATCCTCCGGTCATGATGCCGTCCCTCGTGAGAAGATTCAAACACCCACGAAACAATATAGCTCACCCGTCGTTGCTTTGTCAAGCGATATTCTCAGATGCCCTTTCTATCCAGATTGCCCCCCGCGATCACGAGAAGTCTAATTTAGAACATTGACTTACACGATCTGTTCTACAGAATGCCGATCATTCTATCATACGATAGATAGAACTATGCCTTTACCGGTGAGACCGAGCAACTTGTGATATCCGAATGTCTCCCGCAACCCGCCCGCCGCCGACCCGTAAACCGTCGGCACTCTTCCCAATTTTACGGGTAAATATTGCACTTACATGCCCCCAAATGCACCCAGATTCCACCCCCATACAACATCAAAACCAAGACCTAAGTCTCGGTTTTATAATTGTGCGCCCACCGCGACTCGAACGCGGAACCCTCAGCTTAGAAGGCTGATGCTCTATCCCGTTGAGCTATGGGCGCGGAAACGTTATAGCATGATAAGTTAGGTGTAAATCCCTGAAAAGTCAACAGCGTCGGGATGGAGACGGGGGAAGTTATTCTGGGTTGTGGTGTAGGAATTCTATCGCCGCCTGCAAGGCCTCATCGCGATCATTGGCTAATCCCAAAGCAGTTGGAAACACTAAAATATCGGCTGGAAAACCGCAGTGATTCCCGTAATCACTCTCCCAGTTCGGCTCGCGGACGGTGATCTCAACGGAAGCGCCATCGCCGAAATCCAGCACCTGCGATAATCCACCTGCCCCCGCGGTCGGTTCGCCCACCAGAGTCACGCGTTGCGAGAAGACGAGCGGCTGAAGAAACTGTTCTGCCACGCCGCTGGTCGCCGCACTGACCAAGGCGATCACCCGCCCGCGGAAGACCGGATTGCACGGCGGAACCATGTCGTCTCCAAGAATCCGCTCGCGAGGTTCGAAGACGATCCGGTTCGCCGAAGCATCCAGAACGGATTCCCAGATGGTTTCCCGATAGGGTCCCAGCGGCAGCGGAAAGAAAGCCAGCCGCGCGATCAGCGCTCGGGGCAGCACTCCGTCCGACGTTTCCCGCAGATCGAGAATCAGCGCGGTTGCTCGGGGATTCTCATTCAGGAGTCGTCCCGCCTGTTCCGCAGAGTGAACGCTCAGTGTGCGACCGAAATTCACGTAAAGATATTCGTCCTCGATCACACAGGATGCGAGTTGTCCGTCGTCGAACAGCTCGCGGAAAAAGCCGTTGCGCTCTCCCGAATCGCGCGTTAAGGTCACGGAATAGTCCACGCCGTTCGGTCGGCGGAAGCGGAGTGCCACGGGCGTTCCCGTCTGTCCCGAAAAAATCCGCTCGACGG
>JAQTRJ010000336.1 GCA_028711875.1 bacterium
CAGATTGAACGACGGTAGCGCCGGCACTTCCGGAGGAAAGTAGTGCGTGGAAGCGGACCCTTCGCGGAGCGCGCCGATCGGCAGAATAAAATCTCCCGGTTTGACCTGATTCCGAAGCCCTCCGCACTTCCCCAGGAACAGACAGGCCTTCGGCTTCACCGCCGACAGCAGGTCCATGATCGTGGCGGCATTGGCCGAGCCGATCCCGAAATTCACAATCGTGATTCGGTCCGGGCTGGTGGCGGTCTGCATCGGTCCGCCGATCCCGCGAATCTGACATTGGTTCTGGTGGGCGAATTTCTCGACGTAATCGCTGAAATTCGCCAGCAGGATGTACTCGCCGAATTCTTCGAGCGGAGTGGCCGTGTAGCGCGGCAGCCAACTGCGAACGATTTCGTCTTTCGTAATCATGGAAGGTGGAAGAAGCTTCTGGAGGGTCACAGACCGATATTCATCAAATCTAACCCTTTCCGCAACAAAACGCAAGACAAGAGGTCTGTTCGACCGGGAAAACGCTTTCTTCAGATTCTTCGCAGTTTTCATGTGAACGCATGTGCAGATTTCGAACTTTCGTATCATTTTCCGATAATTGAAACTCCGTAACCATTGAGTTTTTGATGATCTATTGCTATACTTCAAACAGACGCCAATCCGTCTGATGTCTCCGCGTTCGATTTCCCGCGAGGCGAGTCAGACAAAACGAACCTTCGAAACTCCTTTTCATGTGCGGAATCGCCGGATTTTTTTCCTACAAAGAGGCCGCTCGTCCGGACGCGCAGCTGCTGTCGCGTATGACGGATTGCATCGCTCATCGCGGACCCGATGACCGGGGCGCACTGCCGCTTGATTGCTGCGGCTTAGGCAATCGGCGGCTTTCGATTATTGACTTGGAAGGCGGATTCATGCCGATGTCGGCGAACCGGGGAACGGCGTGGATCACCTACAACGGCGAGGTCTACAACTTTCCCGAGCTCCGACGCGACCTCGAAGCACACGGCCACGTTTTCCGCACTCACGGCGATACCGAGGTCGTGCTCCATCATTTCCTTGAATACGGACCGGAAGCCTGCCGACGGTGGAATGGGATGTTCGGAGTGGCCATCTTCGATGCCGAGAACCGCCGATTGTTTCTCGCCCGCGATCACTTCGGCATCAAACCCGTCTATTACTACGACGACGGCCGGACGCTCGTGTTCGGATCCGAATTGAAGTCCATTCTCGAAGACCCGGCCGTTCCGCGTCAGCTCGACCGCGACGCCTTATCTGTGCTGCTCACGCTGCGCTATCTACCCTCGCCCCATACGCTGCTCCACGGAATCCGCAAGCTCGCGCCGGGGCACTATCTGCTGGCGGATGAACACGGCGTGACTGTCCATCGCTATTTCGATGACGTCCCCGAGCTCAACGAGCGTCTGACCGAAAACGAAATTCTCGATCAGTATCTGCACCTGCTGCGGCAAGCGGTGGAGCGGCAGATGGTGTCGGACGTGCCGGTGGGGCTAATGCTCTCCGGCGGAGTGGACAGCGCGGCTCTGGCGCATTTCATGAGTCGCGCCTCCCGTCTGCCCGTGCAGTCGTTTTCGGTGGGTTTTCCCGGTGCCGGAGATTTCAACGAACTGGATCACGCGCGCGAAACGGCGGAGTGGGCGGGAACCGATCATCATCCGCTGCTCATTCAAAAAGACGAGTACACGGAGTTCTATCCCAAATCCTTCTGGCATCTCGAAGAACCCGTGTCCGAGCCGACGATCTCCGCCTATTATCACGTGTGCCGCCTGGCCGCGGATCATGTGAAAGTGGTGCTCATGGGGCAAGGAGCCGACGAACCGCTGGCGGGCTATGATCGCTATTTCGGGGAGCGCTATCACGCTCTTGTCGCCCCGCTCTTGCGCTACACTCCGCTGCGCGCGCTGATCGAAGCGCTGCCCCGCTCGGAAAAGCTCAAGGTCTCAGTGCGTTCGCTCGATGAACGCGACGACCTTGAGCGATTCCTCAAAATTCAGACGGTTTTTCAGCCGGAGTGGCAGCGCGAACTGCTGCGGGACGGCGTCACCTCAGAGAGCGATCCGCGTCGTGGCGTGCGTGACGTGCTGCGTCCCCTGCAAGCGTCCGTGAGTCATCTTCCCGCTCTGTCGCAGCTGCTGTTCCTGGACGCCCGCACCATGCTCTCGGACAATCTGCTCCTGTTCGGCGATAAAATCGCTATGGCCAATTCGCTCGAAGTCCGCGTGCCCTATCTGGATCTCGATCTGGTTCGCTTCATCGAGAGCGTTCCGCCGCGCTTCAAGATTCGCGGCCTGCAGCGCAAATATTTCCATCGCCAGGCGCTGCGGCGGATTCTGCCGGCCTCGTTTATCACGCGCAAGAAGCGCGGTTTCGCCACGCCGATGGATCGCTGGCTGAGTCGCGAGCTTCAGGGACAAGTCCGGGGCGTTCTCCTGCATCCGCAATCGGCCTGCTCGGAAGTCTTCCGAACCGAGATCATGCGCCGCATGATAGATCAGCACGTGGCCGGGCGGGAAAATTTCCGCAAACAACTCTACCTGCTGCTCAGCTACGAGTTCTGGGCACAGCGCTTCCTGCACAACCGGCAGGTCGGCTTCGCGGATTATCGCTGACGCGGCGGAAGCATGAAACACCGGATCGTGGTCACAACCACTCTGAACGGAAATCTGTTCCGCGCGAAACTGATCCCGCTCCTCCGCGCCCGCGAAGACGTGGAGGTGGTGGTGGTAACCGACGGCGACGGGCCGCCGATCGCACGCGTGACCTGGGTCTGG
>JAQTRJ010000337.1 GCA_028711875.1 bacterium
GGGCGGCGGTGCAGTGTGCCGGGGAACGCGGATTGCTGTTCGGTTTTGGAATCGAAGCGATCTCGGGAATGGGCGCGGGGTCTACCAGCCTCGGCGGTTTGTTAGATCGTCTGTTCGCGTGGGGCGCGGACGTTCTGCCGGCGGAAACGCCGCGCGATCGGCCCGCCGCGCTTCCGACCAGCTGCCGCGTATCGCCAGCCTATCCCAATCCGTTTAACGGACAAACAAGAATCGCTTATGAGATTCCGTCGGCGCAGGGCGGAGAATTTTTCGTATACGATCTCATGGGACGCGCGGTGGAATCGCGGCGGCTTCGCGAGTCCACGGGCATCGTCGAGTGGTCGCCGCGGGTGGCCTCGGGGATTTACTTCGCCGTGGTGCGATGGGAAGGCGGCGTGAGTTCTCCGGTGAAGCTGCTGTTCGTTCGGTAGTTCGCGGGCGGGCGCAAGCGGCCGCCGCGGCACCACGGGGTGACTCTGGAGAGTCACCACCGGGATCATGAAAAAAGAGAATCGGCGAGACGATTGCGTCTCGCCGATTTTTCATGCAATGGAAATCATTCATCGCCGTTTCTGACACGCGCTGCAGAAGTATGTGGAACGCTTCGCCTGAACGATTCTTCGGATCGGTTTGCCGCAGTGCAGGCACGGCTCTCCCTCGCGATCATACACGCGAAATTCGCGCTGATAAGAACCGGGTTGGCCGTCGGGACTGGCGAAATCGCGGAGCGTGCTGCCGCCTCGCTCGAGCGCGCGGCGGAGAACGACGGGAACGGCGTCGCGCAATCGCTCGACCTGCGCGCGCGACAGACGCGAGCACGAGGTGCGCGGATCAATCCGGGCCGCCCACAGAACCTCGGACGCGTAAATATTGCCGATTCCCGCCCAGACGCTCTGATCGAGCAGCAAGGGCTTGATCGCGATGGTCCGGCGGGCCAGCGCGGCGCGCACGTCATCCACCGAAACGTCGTCGTGCAGCGGCTCCCAGCCCAAGCGGACCAGCGGTCCGATCTCGCGCCCCGCCGGAAAAAACCGAATCGTGCCGAGAGTTCGCGGATCGCGAAACACCAGAGTATCCGTGCCATTATCGAGATCAAACCACGCGCGTTCATAGGGCAGCGGGATTTTGCGCGCGGTTCGAACGTACAATCGCCCCGTCATGCGCAGGTGAATGAGCAACGTGCCGCCGGTCAGTTCGATGCCGATGAATTTTCCGCGCCGCACTATGGTCTCGACATACTTACCGCGAACGGCGACGGAAATCTCTCGCGGAGTTTGCGGAGCGAGCTGCCGCGGCACGGAGAACCGCGCACCGCTGATCGTGCGATGGATCAAGCGCGGGCGAATCTGCCGCACCACGGTTTCCACTTCAGGCAATTCCGGCACGCATCCTCCAGAGTAGATAGTCTCCGGCCAGATAGAACGAACCAACGATCAAGCCCAGATCGTGCGCACTGATGCGATGGAGTTCTTGAAACGCCTCTTCCCGCGAAGTGGAAACGTCGGCATTGAAGCCGAGTTCCTTCGTAATTACCAGTAAATCCTGCGGGCTGGCGCTGCGCGGGCTGTTGAGTTCCACGAACACAATGTCGCTCACCAGCTCTGGCAGAGCGGCGAGCGACGCGCGCGCATCCTTGTTGCTCATCATCCCGATTACCGCCACGATCTTCCGACCGGTATATTGTGTGCGAAGCGTTTCAGCCAGAGCGCGAAACGAGACCGGATTATGCGCGACGTCCACCAGCACATCGGGCGATCCCGGAAAAAGCTGCTGCCGCGCAGGGATGACGCACGACCGCAGACGCTCGCGAATTCGTGACGGCGGGAGCGCGGGAGCAAGCAGGCGGGCGACGCGGATCGCGATCGCGGCGTTGTCGCGCTGATGGAGACCGGGTGTTGTCAGCGACAAACCCTCTATGGAACCCTCTTCATCTTCATAGCGAAAGAGATCACCGGACTGAGGCACCCAGCGATACTCCTCGTCGAAATAGTGCGCGCGCGCTTGACCGGCGCGTGCCGCGCGGCGAATGACGCGCAGAGCTTCCTCCTGCTGACGACCGACGACAACTCGCGACTTGGACTTAATAATGCCGGACTTATCGGCGGCGATCTCCGTCAGCGTATTCCCGAGGACTTCGGTGTGATCATAATCTATGGCCGTCAGAACAGCCATGCTGTCCTCGAGAACATTGGTCGCGTCCCATGTCCCGCCGAGGCCCGCCTCGACGACGTGCACGCGCGTGTTCAACTGCCGCGCCGCCCACAGAAACATGATCCACGTGCTTTCGAAGTAGGTCAGCGAAATCGCCGGATCGCGCGCGAGGGTATTCGTAATCTCCTCGAATCCTCGCTGCCAGTGCGGTTCCGGCAGCGGCAAGCCGTTCCCACGAACGCGCTCGACGAATGACATCAGATGCGGACTGGTAAACGACAGCAACGGATTGTCGGGCGCCAGCAGAGCCTCGAGAAACGAAACCACCGATCCCTTGCCCTTGGTTCCGGCCACATGAACGCAGGCGGGAAGACAACGCGAAAGACCCAACCGTTCGATGGCGCGCAGCGATGGATCGAGCTTTGGACGATTGCGCGCGCCGCCCACTGGAAAGGCCTGTTCGTAATTGACAAGAGAATTCAGATGACGCTCGACGGCGTCCAGATCGGGAAATCGCACGGGATCATTCCAATGGGAACGGGGACTATCTCAAGATAGTGGAAAGTCAACAAACCGGCAAGCGCGGAGAACAAGGACGGACTGGGTGTAATTCGCAGAAAATTGCGGGG
>JAQTRJ010000043.1 GCA_028711875.1 bacterium
TGCCCTGGTCGAAGCGCGGCTCGCCGCCTGCGCCACGGTGCTGCCTGAAGCGCGCTCGTTCTATCGCTGGGGAGAGAACGACGCCATTCAGGATGACCGCGAAGCGGTCGTGTTCATCAAGACGCATCGCGAAAAGCTCGCCGCCCTTGAAGAGTTTTTCCGCGCGCATCATCCCTACGACTGCCCGGAACTTGTTGTTGTTGATATCGCCAGCCTCTCGGAATCCTATCGCGATTGGCTGCGCCGGCAGTTGCATCTCGAATAAGTCGTCCCACTTTTTTCGGAGGAGTGTCTGCGGTGAAAAACGCAACCTTGAATATCGCTTTGCTCTGGCTGCGGGTGGCGGCCGGACTCGGACTCATGGTTCACGGCTGGATGAAGCTCGACCTCGGCGTAACCATGTTCGCCGAACACGGCGTCGCGCCGCTCGGTTTTCCCGTGCCGATTCTGTTCGCGTGGCTGGCCGTGGCCTCGGAATTGCTCGGCGGTTTCTTTTTGATTCTCGGTCTGTGGACGCGCATTTCCGCCGCCGCCGCCGCTGTGACGATGGGCGTGGCCGCGTTCGGAGCGAACTGGGAGAATCCGTTCATCTCCGCCGGACCGTCCAAAGAGCTGCCGCTGGCCTACTTTGTGATTGTGCTGACGGTGCTGCTGCTCGGCCCGGGTTCTTACTCGGTGGACGGCGGGAAACCCCACTCCGGCGGCGGCCGGGGTAAAAAGAAAAAGAGTGAGTAGCGCGGACGCGCTCGTGGCGGCAGCTTTTCCTGCTTTCCGCAAACCGTTCCCGAGCGATCCATCACACCTCTCGACCTTCCCATTTCCTGTGCACGAAAGAACTTGCTTTAAGCTACTATAATATCAAAATATTGCAATCTAACTCCAGCTTTTTCGCCCCTTGACAAGAGGGGCGATTTGTTATATATTAAGCACAAGAATAGAGTTCATCCGAACCCTATCATAAACATCGCCCGCCCCTTCTCCTCCAACTTTTGGGAGGACAGAGGGGGATCGAAGCAAGCAATAACGAGTAAGCAGAGCCGACTTCATCGCTCATCGCTCATCGCTCATCGTTCATCGCTTCTTCCTCGCGCTGCCGACGCGGCCCCGCCCCACTCCTCTCGCTACGCACCGATATAAAGAGTGTCACCCCCCCCTACCCCCCCAAAACCAGTTTTGGGAGAAGAGCATTTTCCCCCACAAATCTTCGATTTGGGGGGAATAAAAGGGGGGTTGGCTATGCTGCCGCCGAGAATCCCGCGCCTTTACAACCCCCTCGCTACGCACCGATATAAAGGTTGTGCGGTCTTTGACATACTTCACGGAAAACCGCGCGGTCAATCCGTGAAAAAGGGCGGCCACACAGGGCCGCCCCTACCGTAGCGCCGCACTGCTGTGCGCTCTTCCGTAGCGCCGCATGGATATGCGCCATTTCCCGCGGCGGCGAATCTCCAGATTATCCCCACCAGCAAAAAAATCTCCCCTGAAAGAAAATATCCCCTGGGTCGGGGCTCGGCCCCGACAACAAGCCGTGTCGGGCCGGAGGCCCGACACAAGGGTGAGAGCTTCTTTCATCGTTCATCGCTTCTTCCCTCCCCGCCCGGCCGGAATCCCTCCCAAGAAAAAAGGGGCGCACCAGCTGTGCGCCCCTGCAAAGTAACGTTGTTGCCGATCTGTCAGACGGGCTTGACCGCGCGCACCTTGATCGAGAGCACAGATTCGCAGGCTTCCTTTTGCAGCGCGTCGCCGAGCGAATCGAGTCCGATCTCATAGCGACTCTCGTTGGCAATTTCGACCGAGGAAAATCCCGCATCGCGAATCGCCTTGAGGTAGTTGTCTTTTTGCAGCGCGCCAGCCACGCAGCCGACGTACGCCTCCACCGATTCGCGCATCGCCGCCGAGATCGGCCGCGTGAGTACCAGATCGCTGACCGCGAGCCGCCCGCCCGGCTTCAGTGCGCGGAACGCTTCGCGAAACACCTGCGGCTTATCGGGTGATAGATTAACGACGCAGTTGGAAATCACCACGTCCACGCTCGTATCAGCCACCGGCAAGTGTTCGATTTCGCCGAGCCGGAATTCGACGTTGGCAAATGCGCCCGCCTTCGCGTTCGCGCGCGCCTTTTCGATCATCTCCGCCGTCATGTCCACGCCGATCACGCGGCCGCTCTTTCCCACCTCATGCGCGGCCAGAAAACAATCGAGTCCCGCGCCGCTGCCCAGATCGAGCACGGTCTCTCCCGTTTTCACGTTGGCATATTCGAGCGGATTGCCGCAGCCGAGACCGAGATTGGATTCGGTGGGGATTTTCGAGATGTCTTCAGGCGAATAGCCGATCTGCACGGCGATGGCGTCCACGTCGCCCGCGCCGCCGCAGCAAGTCGGGCCGCAGCAGCCGTTGCGGGATTGACTGACGATCTTTCCGTATTTTTCGCGCACCGTGGCGCGAATGTCGGTCGTGTTACTCATAGTTTCCTCGGTTGAAGATAGGAAGCTCGCGTCCACCAGCGAGCGGAAACGTTTCAGCGCGGACCGATTGATGCAATAGCAGGTGCGCGGCCCCTCGATTTCGCCGGAAATCCAACCGGCTTCCTTGAGTTTTTTCAGATGCTGCGAGACGGTGGATTGGGCGAGCGGCAGGACCGCCACGATCTCACCGCAGACGCACGCCTTTTGTTGGTGCAGGTGACGAAGAATGGCCACGCGGTGCGGATGGCCGAGGGCGCGGATCAACCGCGCAAGTTCACTCTCGCATTCCTCCGGGGAAGGAGTTTTTGGTTTCTGTGACTTGTCACTCATGGTTTGTTCATCAAAAACAGATATTTATTTCTGACATGCGGGGGCATAGACCAATCGTTCATCGTAAATATACGATAAAGAAACGGCCTTGTCAAGGGGGGAAGCCAAAAGCGAAAAGGCGAAAAGCAGAAAGGCAGATGAGTGCCCGCCGAGCCGGGTTCAGCGCCGACAATTTCTCGACAACCACACCCTCCCCGCGCGTAACCCGGCCGGAACACCGCGATAAAAAAACGGGGCGCGAGGCCATCAGCCCCCACAAATCATGGTCATTCTGAACGCAGGGAAGGGGAAGAATCTCTGCCCGCGTGTCGCGGAAAACGGCAAGTGAACGGGTTAGGGATGGTAAGCCTATAACAATATTTCAGATGGGTTTTTCACTCAGCGAGCGGATTGCCTTGCGGTGGCGGGGAATGGATATTATATTGAAGCGATAAGATGGATTCCGGCCGGGCGGAGACGCCCGGCTCGGCGACGAGGAAGAACGGGACGCCCGGTTCGGCGGGCTTTTCGAATTGTCAAAGCCAGAGGACAGCCAAGATGAACACCCTTCGAGTTTTCAGCCTTGCACTGCTTGCCTTGCTCGGTTTCACGCTGTCCGCATGGGGGGCGTCCAATCCGTGGGACGAAGATTTTGCGCCGCCGGAGAATCCCAAACAGTTTCACGCGCAGGAAGCGGCGCGTCTGCTCGCTTTTCATGAGCAACTGCAGGAATCGCCGCTGCTCTCGACACAGGCCGACTACGACGTGCTCTACTACGATATCACCCTCGACCTGCGCGGATTTTACAGCCAGACGATTGCGGGCAGCGTGCTCGTGCAGGCGCGGAGTCTGGCTCCCGATCTCGATGAACTCGTTCTTGACCTGTGCTCGAATCTGATCGTGGACTCGTGCGTGGTGGCGGGCGGGGCGCGGCCGTTCACGTCAGGCGATCACACGCTGACGATCGCGCTCGACCGCGCGTACGGCGAAAATGAAATCGTCGAAGCGCGCGTGGTCTATCACGGCACGCCGTGCCAGACCAGCACGTTCACGTCGTTCAGCTTCTACAATCGTCCGGTGGGATCGCGGCAGATTCCCTCGATTTCCACGCTGTCGGAACCGCAGGGCGCGCGCGACTGGTGGCCGAGCAAGGACGATCCTTCCGACAAAGCCGACAGCGCGCGGATTTCGCTGATCGTGGCCGACACGCTGACCGCGACCTCGAACGGCGTGCTGGAGTCGCTCACGCCGCTGCCGCCGTCGTCGCGGAAATTCACGTGGTTCGAACGGCATCCGATTTCGACCTATCTGATCTGCGCGAGCGCGACCAACTACGCGCACTACCGCGAGTGGTTCGTGTCGCAGACCGGCGACAGCGTGCCGCTCGATCACTATCCGTACCCCGAGCGATTGGCGAACGCGCAAGAGAGCTGGAATCCTCTGCCGCAGATGATGGCGTTCTGCGAGCAGATTTACGGCACGTATCCGTTCGTGGACGAGAAATACGGCCACACCATGTTCAACTGGGGCGGGGCGATGGAGCACCAGTGCAACACATCGTACGGCCGCTCGATCACCACCGGCACCCACACCTACGACTACATCGTCCAGCATGAATTGTCCCACATGTGGTGGGGCGACAACGTCACGCTGGGGACGTGGGCGGACGTCTGGCTGAACGAAGGTTTTGCATCGTATTCGGAAGCGCTGTACTACGAGAATCGCAACGGCCCGGACATGCTGCAAGACTACATGACTTCGTCGTGGGGCAACGACGTGGTGGATCCGTCGGGGCCGGTGTACGATCCGGCGGAGCTGTTCAGCAGCAACACGGTCTATGACAAGGGCGCATGGATCGTCCACATGCTGCGGGGCTGGGTCCGAGACGACGAGCTTTTTTTCGCGGCGCTGGCCGAATATCGCGCGCGGCACACCTACGGCTGCGCGGTGACGAGCGAATTTTTCGCGGACATTGCGGACGTGATCGGCTATGACGCCGAGCCTTTTTTGCACGCGTATTTGTATCGCACCAATCGTCCGCACTTCGCCGTGTCATTCGGCAGCGGGACGGTGGATGGAACGCTCGTCACCGTCGTTCGCATCCGGCAGACGCAGACCGATCCGGACACGACGTTTCGAACCCGGCTCGATCTGCGGTTCACGACGGCTGCGGATACGACAACGGAGCGCGTGGAAAACAGCGAATGGAACGAGCGATATTATTTCGCTTTGGGCTTCGCACCGACGGGACTCGCGGTGGATCCGCGGGACTGGGTGTTGAAAGAGGTGGCGAATGAAACGCTGCCGCTGACGATCTTGAACCAGACGGTGGCCGAAGCGATGACGGGGGAGGATTACCAGTACACGCTGACGGCCATCGGCGGAAACGGGGCGATCGTGTGGAGCGTGGTGGATGGAGATCTGCCGGAGGGAATCGAACTTCCGACCAACGGCACGCTTGCCGGAAGCGCGACGGAGGCGGGAGTTTTTACTTTCAAGGTGCGCGCGCAGGACGGCGCACTTCATTCCGACGAAATATGGCTGACGCTGACCGTGGCGAGTTCGCTGCCGCCGCCGTCGAACGTGACGGTGTATCCGAGCGACAGCGATCATATCATGCTGCGCTGGTCGCCGGCGGCGGACGCGGACAGCTATCGCGTGTACCGCGCACCGGAGCCGGATTGGCTGGATGAAGAGTGGATACTGACCACGACCGACACGTTCGCGCTGGACACGCTGGACACGATGCCGCTGCCGGAAGACACGCAGAAGACGTGGTTCTACAGGGTGCGGTCGGTGGGAACGCCGTGATCCAAATGCGAAGATCAGAAATGAGAAATTAGAAATGAGAAACGCGCGGTGTCCAGAATGACAGGATAAGAAAGACGGCCACAAGGAATTGTGGCCGTTCAAATTTTCGCTTTTTCGGATTTTCGATTTTTCTATGGGCGGCTTTCTTTTTCGCGGAGAATTTTGCTGGCCTTGTCGAGCCGTTTGCGCTCGGCGGGGGTCAGGCTGTCGAGACCGTGGTGGTTGATTTTATCGAGCAGTTCGTCCACCTCGCGGCGGAGCTGGTCAAGTTCCTCAACCTCTTTCCAGCGGGCGATCATCTCGCGGCGGACGCGGCGTTCGGTGGATGTGTTGCTCGCGAACAGCGCGGGAAACATGCGCTCGCGCCAGAGATAGAGCACGCCCATGACCATGCCGCCGAGATGCGCGAGATGGGCGATGCCGCCGCCGCCGACCAGACTGAAATAGAGTTCGATCACTCCCAAAATCACGGCAAACCACTTGGCGCGGACGGGAATCACCATCCACAGATAGATGATGTTGTTGGGATAGAGAATGGCGTAGGCGGCGAGCAGGCCGTAGATCGCGCCCGAGGCTCCGATGGTGGGAACCGGCGAACCGATGTTGAACAGCGCATAGCACAGGCCGCCGCCGATGCCGGTGATGAAATAATATTTCAGAAACTCGCGCGATCCCCACGCGTTTTCGAGCGCGGTGCCGAACATCCAGAGCACGAACATGTTGAACAGGATGTGCCAGAAGCCGCCGTGCAGGAACATATAGGTGACGACCTGCCAGACCGCTCCGCCGAAGAACGCGGCGGGAACGAGACCGAACATGCGGGATAAATCGCGGGCGAACAGGGGATTGTTCAGAGCGGAAACTTCCTGCAGGAGGAAAACCGCCACGTTGAGGGCGATAAGCGGAATCACCGCTCCCGAAAAGCGGAAAGGTGAACCGAAGGAACTGAAACGATGATGCTGCACGATGGAACTGCGGTTTTTGGAGAAGAGACTCTGGCGATCTCGATTAGGTTCCGGCCGGGCGGGGACGCCCGGCTCGGCGAAGAATAGAGCGGGGACGCCCGGCTCGGCGAGTGATCCGCGGTATTGGGGTGAATCTGGAGATTCACCGCCGCGGAGAATAACGGATGGGCGCAAGCGGCCAAAAGCGAAAAGCAGAAAATTCCGGTCGGGTTGCGCGCGGGAAGTTCGCAGGGCAGACGCAAGCGGCTGCCGCTGCGAACCTCAAGGAACGAGCATGCCTTGATGGAAGTGTCACCAGCACACAAATAGACAGCTGGGACTCAACGGATTTCGAATTTCCAGAGATAGTTGTAGACGGTGTTGGACTCTCCGGCGCGGATCATGACGCGGTTCGCACCGGCCGTGAGCATGCCCGTCAGCGGCCATTCCTCGAAGCGTTCGAGATCAGCCACTTCGACGGTGTGAGTGGGACGATAGCTGCTCAGGAACGGGCGATCGTTGATGATGACGACGATTTCGCTCTGAGCGGACAGCGCGAACGGATAGCGGCGCGGCGCGCGATAGAGATAGAGACGGAGCGTCAGCGGCGCATCAGGCGGCACGTCGTCGGGCAGCGTGACGCGGAACTCGATGTAGTCGCCGCCGGTGGGATTGCGGTTGGGATCGCCCATCGCGAGTTCCCAGCCGAATTTCTGCGCGCCGGGAATTTCGCGAATTTTTGCGCCGAGCGCGGCCGAGGGCAGCGGGCCGTCCTCGAAATACACGCCGGGAATCCACGACACATCGCCGTCGGTGGCGATCACGTTGGGGCCGTTCGCCTGCGCCATCGCGTGGAAGGCGCGGGCGTAGACGACGCGGACTTCGGGCGCCGGATTCTGCGCCGTCAACGCCAGCGGAACCGGGGCCGGAGTGATATAGCCTTCGACGCTCCCAAAGGTCACCGTCATCAGGCCGTACTCGTGGGGAACGACGGCGCGGCCGGTGCCGACGAGCACGCTGTCCACGAAGATCGCTCCGGCGACGGGCGCGGTCTCGATCAGAATTTCCTTCTTGACAGTGTCCATTTCCGCGAGATCGAAGAACAGAAACTTGCGCAGTCCGCCGGGGAGAATGGTGACGCGGGACTCGGTTGGGCGGGCTTCGTAGCCGGTCATTTCCACGCGGATCGTGTATTCGCCGCCGGGAAGCTCGAGCGTGGTGGGCGTGAGTTCATCCTGAAGCGACTCATTGACGAAGATGCGCGCTTCGAGCCGCGAGCTGGAGACCTCGACGAGGCCGGTGGTGGGTTTCGGTTCGGGCGGCGGGGGCGTTTCCGCCACGGGGAGTTCGGCGGCGGATTCTTCGGTTTCCGCTCGGCGGCGCAGCTCGTCGGCGGTGGGAATGTCGGGAAAATCGCGCGGCGCGGCAGCTTCGACGAGAGGCAACGGCTCCGGCTCGGTGCGGGCGGTTTCGGTCCGCGGCGAGTGCTTGCGCGTGGGCGGTCTGATGTCCACGGCATGCAGCCGGAAATTCACGGTTTCCGTCGCGCCGGAGCGAATGTCCACCGTGCAGGCCACCGGATCGGCCTCGAGGGTGTCCATCTTGACCATGATCGAGTGTTTTCCCGGCGAGAGGGGAATAGGCTCGGGGCCGGTCAGGTAGTCGGTGGCTTCCAGATCAAGCCAGACCTGCGCGCCGGGCGGATCGGAGAGGACGACGAGCGCTCCCGGCTTCGTGGGCCAGAAAGTTACGTAGGCCAGATAGCCCGCCAGCGCGAGGACGGCGGCGGCGATGAGGGCGAGGAAGATGCGCATACAATGGTAATATAAGCATATCGGCCAAAAGAGCAAAATCACTGTTACTTCTCCTAAACTAATGTTGTTGGGAGAAGTTAGCAGGAGGCAATACGGTAAGAGGAGATTCTGGACGCCCGCGCAGTCTGGATTATCAGGGGAGGATGTGGTGAACGCGCGGTGTCCAGAATGACAACGGATGGATTTCATACCCCCCTTGAACGGAGGGAAATCTAAGGCGAGACCCCCCCCTCGATCCCCCTTTGTTCTAAGGGGGAAGGTTGGGATTCGTTGACAATTCGGGGAAGGATTCGTATTATGTAAGTTGTTGAAAACGTCTGTAAATCCAGCCGGAGATTCGGATCGCGGGCCGCGCGCGTGGTACGAGGCGTGGTTCGACGAGGACTACCTTGCGCTCTATTCCCATCGGAACGTGGCCGAAGCCGAGCAGTTTGTGGACACGCTGTGGTCGCGGCTTGGTCTGCAGGTGGGGGCTTGGGTCGCGGATGTCTCGTGTGGAGCCGGCCGGCACAGTCTGGCCTTTGCGCGGTGTGGAGCGAACGTGGTCGGCGTGGATTTATCGCGGGTGATGCTCGATCGCGCGCGGCAGGATTTTCACTCGCAATGTTCCAACGTGCGGTTCGTACGCGGAGACATGCGGCATATTCCGCTGGCGAGTGGATTTCAGTTGGCGGTGAATCTGTTCACCAGCTTGGGCTATTTTGAAAGCGAGGCGGAAAACGAGCGGGCCTTCGCGGAACTCGCGCGGCTGCTCGTGCGGGCGGGAACGCTGGTCGTGGACGTGGTGAATCCGGTCTATTTGCGCGCGAGTTTTCTTTCGGAGACGGTGCGGGAATTTCCGGGAATGGCGGTTTGGGAATACCGGAAAATAGATGAGCCGCGGCGAAGGATCGTGAAGGAGATCGAGATTCGCCGGGGCGCGCGCACGCGGCGAATTTGCGAGTCAGTGCGGCTGTACGAACGCGCAGAACTTGCGAGTATGGCAACGAAGAACGGATTGGCCGTTTTAGATTTTTGGGGGGATTACGACGGGAGCGCGCTCGAGGAAAACTCGCCGCGACTGATCTTGGTGGCAAGAAAAGAATAACCCCCCACTGTCCCCCCTTATTCTAAGGGGGGAGGGAAAAATCATCAGCACCATTTCATCCATATCATTCGAGCAACTGCCGGGATTTTCGCGGACGTGGCGGGCGATTGCGGCGGGCAAGGACGTTCGCGATTTATACGCGCGAGTACCGCGCGATCTGAACACTTGTAGAATAGCGGCGGAAGAAACGTTGCGGCACGCGCGGCCGTGGAAAAATCTTGCGGAACTTCTCGAACGAAACGGCGCGCTGTACGGTGTGCCGTTGTCCGCGAGATCAAAGCTATCGGCGGTGCGTGACGGAAAAGCGGTGATGGTGGTGACGGGGCAGCAGGCCGGCTATCTGGGCGGGCCGTTCTATACATTTTTGAAAGCGTACCACACCACGAGACTGGCCGCAGAGCTCGAACGCGAACTTCAGATGCCGGTCTTGCCGCTGTTCTGGCTCGAAGGGGAAGATCACGATCTGGAAGAAGTGCGGAGTGCGAATTTCCCCGATAAAAACGGCGAATTGCAGACGCTGCGCTTCGAGCCGGGCCGCGAGATCAAAGGTTTTGAGGTGGGGCGATACGATGTCAACGCGGACGAGCACGCCCGGCAGCTTGCCGAAGCTCTCGGAGACGTGAACGAAGCGGGCGCCGCGCTCCTTCGCGAAGCGTACGCGCGGACGACGCTCTCGGAAGCGATGGGGAAGCTCTTGGCGCGAACGCTCGGCGAACGAGGATTGCTGGTTGTCGAGGGAATGGAGCCTGATCTCAAGCACATGGCGGCGCCGCTCTGGGAGCAAGTGATCGCGCGCGGCAAACATCTCAGCGAGATCCTTGCGCGACGTTCGGAAAAACTCGAAGCGGAGGGCTGGTCGGCGATTCTGAAGCCCACGCCCGATTCCTATCTGTTCTATCTCACCGGACAAGATCACGCGCGCGCCGCACTCTTTTATGACGGAGACCTCCGGCAGCCGTCGGGCGAAACGACGCGGATGACAAAGCACGAGCTTTCCCGGATCGCGCGCGAAGCGGCCGAGCGGATCAGCCCGAAAGCCGCGCTCAGGCCGCTCTATCAGGATTTCGTTTTGCCGACGGTCGCGTATATCGCCGGGCCGGGGGAGCTCGATTATCACGCGCAGATCGCGCCGTTTTACGCAGAGTTGGGAGTCGCGCCGCCGGTTCTGTTTCCGCGATTATCGGTGACGCTTGTGGATTTTCGCGCGGCGCGAGCGGCGGAGAAAAGCGGGTTCTCGGTCGAGCGGCTCGTGACGGAAGAACGGCATACGCTCGAACGCGAAACCGTTCGCGATCAGAGCGGCGGGCGGACGGACGAATGGTTCGCGCGCGCGCGGCGGGAGATCGAAGAGATTTACGCGCGTATAAGAAAAGAGATCGCGGAGATTGATCCGACGCTCGCGGGCGCGGCACAGTCAAGCGCGGGCAAAGCACTCCTGCCGCTCGAGCAGCTCCGCGAAAAGACCGAGCGCGCGCTGAAACAGA
>JAQTRJ010000044.1 GCA_028711875.1 bacterium
CTACTCCAATGCGTTCAGCGCGCTCTGGCCGATTTTCGGAACGGCCAATCAGCTTCTCGCCGCGCTCGCGCTGCTGGCTGTTTCCGCGTGGCTGCTGCTGCGCGGACGCAAGTATGCCTTCACGCTCATTCCGGCCGCGTTCATGATCGTCACGACCCTCGCGTCCCTCGGCATTCTGCTTGTCAATTACATTGAACAGCGCAGGATTCTGCTCATGGCCACCGACGTGCTTTTGCTCGCGCTATCGGTGGGCGTAGCATTCCTGGTCGTTCGCACGTTTCTGCGCCCGTCCATAACGCGCGCGTCGTCGGCTGTCAACCCAAAATAGAAATCTGATCTTCACCGCCATGTATGCCTACGTTCACTGGGTCGTCTCGTATCCGCTGCTGTCCGCCGCAATTCAGTTTGGAATTCTGGGGACTCTGGGAGAACTCCTTTCTCATATCCTGCGCTCGCGCGCAGTGTCGTTGCCCTGTCGAATCTGGGAGCTGTTTGCCAAGATCGCCGCGTGGGCGGCGCTCGGCGTCATCATCAAGATCGGTTTTACGGGAATGCACGGCTTCGTCTCGGCGCTTGGCGAGCATCACCTGCTTCCGCCGGGATTTCACAGCGGCATCGGCTGGGCGTTTGCCATGTCGGTGAATACCAACCTCTTTTTCGGTCCGCAGATGATGTTCATTCACCGCGTCGAGGACAATCTCATCGCCCGCCGTTGGAGTACCGCGGGGCTGACCAGAGCCTGGTGGACTCTGCTCTGGTTCTGGATACCCGCTCACACCATTACCTTTTCGCTGCCGAAGGATTATCAAATCGGTCTGGCCGCGTTGTGGTCGGTGGTTCTGGGGTTGATTCTTGGGTTTTCCGCGCCGCGTAAGTAGCCGAAAACCCAGCTTTCATGATAACGCCCCGCACCAGCGGGGCGTTTTTTTGCGCTGGCGAACGCCCTATCAGAGGGTCACTGCGCTTGATTTCCCTCTCCGCCCTTTTCGCATTGACTTTCGGGCCTTTGGATGTTATCTTGATAAAAATAAGCATTCCAACACGGGTTCCACGTGAAACAATTGGTAAAGCTCTGGCCTGCGATGCTTTCCGTGCTGCTTCTCTGCGCGGTTGTCTTTGCGGCGGACATCACGGAGAAGAAGAGCACGCCGTCCCGCGCCGGCCACTCGTCGCTCGATGCCGATTCCACGATTGGACTGGTCATTCTGGTCACGGAAGCCGGTATCGAGCTGCACTGGCAACCGACGCTGTCCGTTCCCGCGTGGGCCGTGCTGCAAAGCGCGATCCCGACCGAATCTCCCGCCGAAACGCTGGCCGTCACCGCCGATACGTTCTATGTGCTCGGCAATTCCGCTGCGCTGCCCGAATCCCATTTCTACTCCGTTGTCCCCCTGCTCGCAGGTCCCGATGAGTCTCCAATCGTCATCGAAGATTTTGAAGGCACCGTGTCCTTTTCGAGCATCCCCGGCGAAGACCTCGAACCGACAAGCTGGGAGATCATCTCCTCGGATTCGTATAATCCCAACGGTCATTGTCTCCGCCTTGACGGCAACACCTGGAAATCCGAACTCATAGAAGCCGTTCCGCTGGAGTTCGGAACCGTCTGGCAGGTGGCCATGAAAAAACTCCGCACCGGCGAGATGCAGTCTTTCGGAGTGGCGGACTCGGCCAACTGGATGCATTACATTATCTGGGGCACGCAATGTCCGCAATCACAGGTGTGGATCACCACCTATCAGGGATGGTTTGATGCCGACGAGTGGATTCCGATCTATCTGCCCATCGGCGAGGACTGGCAGGGGCGTTTCGGTTATCTTCCCAATATCACCGAGCTCCATTTCATCAACGATAACGACAACACTTCGCCGCGCGGCGAACTGCTCTTCGACGAGGTGCTCGACGTGACCGGCTGGCTGCCGCTGCCGCCCGTCGCGGATTTCCGCTGGGCGATCGTCGGCGGAGCGCAGCCCGACAGCGTGCGCGTCTCGTTTCTCTCGCTCGCCCGCGACGCCGACAGCGACGAGATTTTCCATCGCTGGGATTTCGGAGACGGAACGATTTCTTCGCTCGTTCATCCGTTCCACGACTATCCCGCTCACGGACTCTCTACCGTCTCGCTCACCGTCACTGATGACGACGACAACGTGTCGTGGCGCACGCACGCGGTGGCGGACACTCCGGTGACGGCCATTCGCGAGCTGCGCATGTCGTTCTGCGGCGACATCATGCTCGCCCGCGGCTTCGAGCAATCCGGCGGAATCATCCCGACTCAGGGCGTGGAAGCGATTTTCGAGCCGACCCGTCACCTGTTCGAACCGCTCGATCTGGCCAGCTGCAATCTCGAATCGCCGCTGACCACAGCCACCACGGCCCACCCCACCAAGGGCATCGTTTTCAAGGGCAATCCGGACAACGCGGCGGGTCTGGTCTTCGCCGGATTTGATTACGCGACGCTGGCCAACAATCACATCCTCGATTACATGGAAGCGGGAATGCTCGAGACGATGAGTGTTATGGACAACGTCGGCATCGTTCACGGCGGCGTGGGAACGAACGACGTGCTCGCCCGTCGCACCAAATTTCTGTCGCGGAACGGACTCTCGCTGGCCATGCTCAGTTTCAGCGACCGCACCGGCTCCTACAACAACTACCAGCCGTTTCTCGACGCCGGCCGCTCGCGCGCGGGCTTTGCCATGTGGAACCGCAGCGCCATCGAAGCGACCATTCCCGAAGCGGCCGCACTCGCCGACTTCGTGATTCTGAACGTTCACAGCGGCAGCGAATACAAAACGCAGCCGCAGCTCGCTGCGCTGCTTGGTCTGCCCGAATGGGATCCCGAAATCATCGCCTTCGACGTCGTGCCCGACACCAGCGAACGCCGCCTTCGCCAATACGCGATTGAAAACGGCGCCGATCTCGTCGTCACGCATCACCCGCACATCTTTCAGGGATTCGAGGTCTTTCAGGGCAAGCTCATCGCTCACAGTCTCGGCAACTTCGCCTTCGATCTGAATTACGCGGAGTGCCTGCCCACCGTCGTGCTCGAGACTCACATCTCGGCGGAAAACGGCATTGACGAAGCGATCATCCGCCCTGTGTACATTGACCACTGGATTCCGCAGCCCTGCACCGGCGAATTCGGCGGCGCGATTCTCGACTATCTCTCCGACATGTCCCGCCGTCTCGACACGTGGCTGGTGTCTGCGCCCGGCGCCGATTCCGCGCTCATCGTCTGGGACACCACGCTGGTCTCGCGCACGGGTGAAGATCGCACCGACACCCTCGCGCTCTCTGACCGCGACGGCTGGTGGACGTCACTGCCACATCGCATGTCCGGGGACGGATATCCGGTGATTGTCGAAGCGCTCGGCGCACCCGATGCCCAAGTCCGCGTAGGGCGCGAGCGGCTGTGGTTCGGCAACATGGAAAATGAGGGCGCGACTCCGTGGAACCTGAACAGCGGCGATGAAGCCTACAACGAAGATTTCGCTCACGCCGGATCGCGCAGCATTCGTCTGAGCCGCGCCTCCAACGCCGGCGATAATGTCGTCACCGCGCTCTCGCTCCGTCCGCCGCTCGACAGCGATTTTGAGCACAGCATGGTCGGCTGGATGCGCACGGAAAACGCCGGAAACGCGACCATCGAAGCGCAGTTCTTTTCGCAACGCAGCAGCGGCACGCCGCTCGAACAGCCGGTGGCCGGCGGCCCTCTCAGTGGCGATAACGACTGGACCTACGTCGGCGCTGACGTGGACGTTCCCAGTTCGACAAACTATTTCAATCTGCGCCTGAGTCTTTATCCTCCCGCTTCCGGCACTGGCTACGCATGGTTCGATGACGTCGCGCTGGTCCAGTGGGACGAGTGGCAGCCGATCAGCGCAAACGTTCCCTTCCCCAGCGATTACACCTATCTGCAAGTTCGAACAGCATTGGCAGAGGACTCAGTTATCGTTCATTACCGCAAGGAGTGGATTCCGTAGCCCTCCTCTCCCTCACCTTAAATCCGTCGCCCCGGCCTTTCGGCCGGGGCTTTTTATTACCGGTCAATCCAGAGCCGGAGCTGATCAACGTACTCCATTGCCCAACAAACGGACACTGACCCACTGCCCGGAGAGGACTCCCCGGTCTCGCGAACTTCACTTTAACTTTAGGTTTTTATTTCACAAAACATATTGGAACACCGTCTTAGTGCTTGAGAATGGTCGCACTTGGCTCGATCTGGCAAGATTCCAACCGAATTGTTCGTAAAACTATATTTATTATTGATTTTAGGGTGATCCTGCTGTACTTTTACGGGTGACTGCAAGGGCAATCCGCCCTTTCGCTCTTTGACTGCGATCCCGGAACGAGAAAACCGCAGGCACAAGGGCCTGCGGCGAGGATTCTCTGGTGGCGTCTCCCAGAGTCGAACTGGGGACACACGGATTTTCAGTCCGTTGCTCTACCAACTGAGCTAAGACGCCAAGCGGAACGAATGTAACAACCGGCTCAGCAAAAGTCAAGCCTTTACGGAATTAGATATCGCTTGTCGGAGCGAAGCGATGGATCAGAATACGGTTATGCCGGATTGAACTTACAGACTAACAACCGTACTAATTAGGCTTTATAGGCTGAGAGCAACTCGTAGGATTAAAACATCTTAGAGAGCGCAAATGGATGCAGAGTATTTTCCATAAGTATTTTGAACTCATTGCGCGATGAAGAGATGGCGGCTACTTTGATCAGCATAGGTGGTGATTCATTGACCACGCAAGCCACCTCCCTGATCATGCCACGTAAGTTGTTGTGACAGATTGTGATAGCACGAATAAGACGCATGAATCAGGTTTGGAATAGATTCTGAATTCTTGGCAGATAAAGGATGGCAAGGAGGAATGAGTGATGAGAAGAATGCTGACACTGTGTATCTGTCTGGCGCTCGTCAGTTTCGGCGGAGTCTTACTGGCCGCCACCGAAACCGGAGCCATCTCACAGAAGGACGGACGGACATATGATATTCCGCCCGCCGAGTGCACTCCCGAACTCGAAGACGGAGATACGCCGGTTGACGGCGGCCGGGTATTCGTCGAAACGGTGGATGCGAACAGCACGGCCCCGAACTACGCGGGTCCGTTCGTGAGTAACAACCCATGTCAGAGCTTCGAACGGCAGTTCGGATTCGACCATCTTGGGTGGTACGACAACGATTTCGGATGGAAGCACACTTTCAATCCCTACACCGGCGAGCCGGGCACGGTCTGTTTTCACTCCGCAACGTTGCTGGTCTGCGCTTGGGACGTGGATCAGATCAGCTGCAATCGAGAGCATGCCAACGATCCCGGTTTCTGTCAGCGCGACCGGATTTTCGCCGACGGCCAAGCCCTACTTCCCGCGATTCTTGACGGCAGCAACTACGAGTGGTTTGTGACTCCGTTTGTGGTCCCCATGGAACTGCTTGAGGACGGAGAGCTGGACATTTGGGCGGACATTGACGCGTTTGCCGATCACTGCAACTGGGCGACGGTGATCCATCATTCCCAGCTCGTGATCACCTACTCGCTGAACGAAGCTCCCTATCAGCCTGAGCTTTTCGCCGAGTGTACCACCGAACAGAGTCCACTCTGCATCTACGTAATCGTTCCAAGTCAGGCTGATCCGGATGGCGATAACGTGACCTACTCCTTCAAGTGGTACCTGTCCAATGAAGGCACCAACCATGAATTTGTCTTGCAGCCCGATCTGACGGAACCCTGCGTAACGACCGGGCTGTACCACGAGGACGATATCTGGCGCGCGGAAGTCACCGCCACCGATCCCTGTGGTCTGTCGGCCTCGAATTTCCTCGACGTGACAATCGTCAACGACTGCAACCCCGAACCGCCGCCCGATGGCTATGATTACGGCGATCTCGATCCGACCTGCTATCCGACCAGCCTTAGCGGTCCGGCCAATCCGGTGTACCTTGACAACGTAGCCTGGCTGGGCGAGTCGGTCACCATCGAGCAGGCTCCCAACACCGTGAATCTGGACGGGGCGGATGATGGAGTGGTCTTCCTCTTCTCCGACAATAGGGATTTCTGGACGCCCTGCGAAGAAGCCTGCGTGGACGTGACCATTACCACCGGTCCCGGTTACGAAGACCAGCCGCTCTATCTCTACGCGTGGAAGGACGGCAATCTGAATTGCAGCTTCGCCGACACCCTGTGCGATGGCAACGCCCCCGAAGCGATTATTCCGGGAGTGCTCGTCACGCCCGGTACGCATCAGTTCTGCTTCCCCGATCCCGGTCAGATGATCGGACAGGGCCGCTACGACGGCGTGTTCCGCTTCCGTCTGCTGTCCGAGCACGTATCGCTGGACACGGCGCTATTCTCGATTGATCCGCTGCTCGGCGAAACGGAAGACTACGTGAAGGAAGACCTCCAACTCCCGGTGGAGCTGCTGAGCTTTACGGCCGTTCTGGATGGCCAGTCGGTGCTGCTGTCGTGGGTCACGGCATCCGAGCAAGACAACGATCACTTCATCATCGAGCGACACGACGGCGCGATCTGGCAGAGAATCGCTTCCGATATCTCCGCGGTCGGGCAGTCCACCGTCCGCACCAGCTACCAGTTCCGCGATGAAGCGGTGGAGATGGGTGCGACCTACGACTACCGGCTGATCGCCGTGGACATCAACGGGCACAGTGCCGTGCTGTCCACCACCGGGGTGCTGGTCACCGAAAGCGATCCCAGCGTGATCAGCGAATACCGGCTCTATACCAACTATCCGAATCCGTTCAACCCGTCCACCACGATCACCTTTGACATCAAGGAGGCCGGGCACGTGGGGCTGATTGTCTACGACGTTATGGGTCGCGAAGTGGCGGTGCTGCACAACGAGACGATGGCTGCCGGTCGTCACCATGAGGTGTTCGATGCCACCGGTCTGCCGTCGGGTCTGTATGTCTATCGCTTGACCACGAACGACTTCTCCGACATGAAGAAGATGATCCTCCTCAAATAGAGACGCTGTCTTTGCATGCTGGAAGCGCCCCGGCCGATCTGGTTGGGGCGCTTTCTTTTTGGCAACTTCCTTGAAATGGGAATCTTGCATTGCCTTATTTCGCACTCTTGAACTCGCCGTCGAAAGGTCGTATATTAGCGCCACACCTAAGGAGGTTCATCGTGCGCGCAAAGACTCTGCTGTTCAGCTTGATCTTCCTTTGTCCCATTCTCGGATATACCCAGCCCGACACCCTCTGGTCCTGCCGTTTCAGCTATGGCACCCCCGGCCTGAAGATCAACGGCGGTGCGGCATTGGCTGATGACGGTTCTCTCGTGGTTGGAGTCAATAATCCCGAAGCCGCCAATCAGAACATGCTGGTCGCGCGTATAGACAGCGCCGGACAAGTGGTGTGGATCCATGAATTCGGGCGAATTGACTGGAACGAACAGGCCAATGCCGCCACTGAATTGCCCAACGGCGACATCGTTCTGGCCGGCTACGGCGGGATCGGCAGCGATATCCACTATATCGTGCTGATCGGACTGAACGCCGATGGGGACAGTCTTTGGTATCGCAGCTATTACGGACAGGGATTGGCCAAAGGCAACGATGTGATCACTCTGGAGAACGGCAATTTCGCCGTGTGCGGCTATCGTTTGGCTCAGGACGGCCAGCGTTCGGACGCCTGGGTGCTGAAATGCGCCTCGAACGGAGACACGCTGTGGACGCGGATGTTCGGGGGCAACGGCACAGACATCGCCGGCCGCATCATGCTCGGGCCGAACGGAAACCTGTATGTGGGGGCTTATACCACCAGCTGGGGCGCGGGCGACTACGACATCTGGCTGCTGAGACTGGATTCCTCCGGCAATCTGATCAATGACGAAACCTTCGGCACCGCCGGTCAGGAGATCTGCTACGGTTCGACGCTGTCCGACGGCGATGTCTATCTGGCCGGCCGCAGTGGCGTGGACACCGATAACGATGGTTATCTGGTACGGACGGATTCCAGCGGCGCTTCCGAGTGGACCTATCCGTATGATTTCGATCAGGTCGAGGAAAATATTCGCGGGGTGGCGCTGCGCACCGACGGAATTATTCTCTGCGCGGGTTGGTCGGGAAATTCGTTGACAAGCGTCGCTCCGTGGATTCTCACCGTCCGTCCTGACGGCACGGCAGCCGATTCCTACGTCTACAGCACGATGCGCCCCGGCCGCTTTGTCGGACTGGTCAACGCGGCCAGCGGCGGCTATGTCGCTTACGGCCATTACACGGCGGGAGCGCAGCAACAAGCCCTTCTCATGAGGCTCAAGCCGGGCTATGGAATGGAAGGCGTGGTCCGCAGTCTGGACAGCGGAGAACCACTCCCCGGAGCGCGCGTCACCGAACCGGGCACGGGGCGAACCACAACCACGGACATACAGGGACGATTCATCATCGAACTCGATCCGGGAACCTATGATCTGATCGCCGGTGGACGCTGTGTGTCCACCGACACGCTGTGCGGCGTCGTGTTGCCCCCTGATACGACCATCTCGGTGGAAATCACACCGGGAATTCCCCGCTACCTGCCGCGGCAGACTTCGATCAATATGGTGGTCCAGAACCGCGTGCTGACGACCGAGCCGTTTTTCATCCGCAATATGGGAAGCGGCCCACTTGAATTCTGGGCGACGCCCGAAGCGCTCCACCCGCCCACAGCGTGGCTGACCGTCGAACCGGCGCACGGCTTCGTACCGCCCGCCGACTCGACGCAGATTTCCGTGCTCGTGCTCGCCGACACCCCCGACGACGGCGTTTACGACTATTTCGGATATCTGGACATCCATGCCAACTCCTGCCCCGACAGTCTGGATCAGTTGCCAGTGCTGGTGACCGTGCTGGATGCTGCTGCGCCCGCGGCGGAAACAGTTCGTGAGTTCGCGCTGCACGAAGCCAGTCCGAATCCGTTCAATGCCGTGACCACGCTTTCGTTCGCAGTTCCCCAGACCTCGCCTGTCCGCCTGACCGTCTACGAGATGACCGGCCGCTTGGCGGCAACGCTCACCGACGCCGAATTTCCCGCCGGGGAGCACCGCATTAATTTCGATGCCGCAGCGCTTCCTTCGGGAATGTATCTGGCGCGGATGGAAGCGGGCAACTTTTCAGCCACGCGCAAGCTGCTGCTGCTGAAGTAATCTTCCGCTCGCCGTTGTCGGTCTCCTGACCGGCAATGCAACGGGGGGCGCAAGCGGCCGCCGCCGCTGCATGAGATCAAACGAAAGCGGACCGGGGAAACCCGGTCCGCTCTGTTCACGCGGAAGAAATGGCGAGAACAACTACCAGATCAAGCCGGCGATACCAACGCTCAGCTTAATCACGTTGTCGCTCATGCTCTCGGCGTCGTCCCAGTCACCCTTAGTGCTCGTCATATGATAGGAGAGTTCGGGCATGATGCCGACGTGCTCTACCACCGGGAAAATCAGGCCGACCGCAAGGGCGATGTCCGTACCGGTCACGGTGCTCTCCTCGGCGCCTTCTTCACCGGAATCATAGGTCGAGGATGCGTAGGCAAACGCGAGCTTGCCATAGGGGAACATCTTGCTTTCGGACTTGCCGAATGCATAGCCGACTTCCGGCCCGATGCCGAACGTGCTCTCGCTCCACGGATCCTGCGATTCACTCTCGAAGAAGAGCGTGCCGCCGACGAACAGATTGTCGATGACGAAGTAGTCCAGAGCGGGCTGGAACCAGATGTCCGTCAGGGCCGCGTCTTCTTCCTCGCCATTCTCATAGGTCTTGTAGCTGTCGCCGCTGTAGTTGGCGAAGCCGACCGAACCCGAAACGATCATCGCGCCTTTGCCGGCCGCGAATTCCGCGCCATAAGCCGTTCCAAAGGCCAGCAGCGCGATACACACCAACACCAGAAGTTTCTTCATGAGGTTCTCCTCAGATTGGTTGGATCTTCCTAATTTGGGAAAGTGGTTTGAATTCGTTCACCGAGCCGAATCGCTTGCGGCACCCGGCTATTTATTGAAATCGAACTTCAGCGACACCCGGCTGGTCAGATTGTGACCCCGGCCGGAAATGAAATACGGACCCGCATTGAAAAATTCGGGTTCGAGGACCAAATCGAGAAACAGCCGCCGCCAATGGGCAGTGGCTCCTATGTACGTCTTGGTGACCGAGTAACCGAACGTCGGATTGCCATACACCTCGAGATCCTCCGCCGGGAATCCGCTGAGGTAGTAGGGGTCGAACTCGTAGCTGGTGCTGCGCCACGCGCGCTCCGCGCCAAGCCGTCCCCACAACCAGCTATTCACTTCGGTTTCACAGCCGATCCGCCAATACAGGATGTCGTCCATGCTGTTGGTGTATTCCTTGTCCGGATTTTCGTACGTATCGCTGTAGAGGGAAATCCCGGTTTCGAAAATCACCAGCATGTTGTCGGTCGGACGCCAGTTGTTGCCCGCACCCAGAACCAGATTGCTGTAGGAACGGGCGAAGTCCAGAGAATCGTATACGGACCATCCGAGCTTGTGGCTGACGTAGCGGAAGTGGGGGACCAACGTGTACTGATCGCTCATTTCGGCCCAATAGCGCGCGACCAATCCGAATTCCCGCGTGCCGTCACTTTCCACGTAGGTGTCGCCATCCCACTCTTCCGAAAACGAACCGGCATCATACGAAATGGCGGCATCCAGTTTGTCTTCCAGCGCCGTTATCCCGGCCGTGAAGCCGAAGGCGCTGTAGGATTCCTCCATACTCTCGATACCGTGTTCCTCGTCCTTATCCTGCGAATGCGATTGGCCTTCATAACGCAACGTGGCACCCAGTTTCATCTTGCTGAAGGAATGCGCCCAGGTCGCGTTCAACCGGCTGACATCGCTCCGGCGGGTAATATCGAGGTATTGGTCCCAGTAGGTCGG
>JAQTRJ010000045.1 GCA_028711875.1 bacterium
ACCTTCCGCGAGGGCGATCCGATCCACGAAATCCGGGTGGATCTGACTCAGCCGCGGTAGGAGCGCGTCACAAAAGCTCCCCGATTTTCCGATGAATTTTCTTTTCCGAGAACTATCGAGTTTCTTGAATAATTGTTTATTCGATACTTTGATAGGATTGTTGCGATCATCAAGAAAACGGGAACCTCTTCATCGCATGAGGAGTAAATTTTTCGAAAGTGAAAGTCGTTTCAAAACGGACAACACGTGGGTAAACAGTCTATGATCGAGTTGTCACAGGTTACGAAATCGTACGCGGGAGTCAAGGCGGTGGACAACGTGACGTTGTCCATTCCGTCCGGGCAGATTCTCGGTTTCCTCGGGCCGAATGGAGCGGGGAAGACCACCACCATGCGGATGATTACCTGCTACATGCCGCCCACGTCGGGGACGATCCGCGTGGACGGTCTCGATGTTGAGGAGCAGTCGCTGGAGGTGCGGAAGAAAATCGGTTATCTGCCGGAGATGGCGCCGGTCTATCAGGACATGAGCGTGAGCGACTACCTGAGCTACGTGATTGACCTGCGGTGCATTCCCGTGGATCAGCAGGCCGCGCGGCGCAAGAGCATTATCGAGCGCTGCGGACTGGGAACGGTGCTGCACAAAGATGTCGGCCAGCTTTCGAAAGGATTCCGACAGCGGGTCGGGCTTGCGCAGGCGATGATCCACGATCCCAACATCGTGGTGCTCGATGAGCCGACGGCGGGGCTGGATCCCAATCAGATCGTGGAGATTCGCACGCTGATCAAGGAACTCGGGCGCGAGAAAACGGTGATTCTTTCCACCCACATTCTGTCGGAAGTGCAGGCAACCTGCTCGCGGATCGTCATCATCAATCAGGGGCGGATCGTAGCCGATGATACGCCCGAGGGCTTGCAGGCGGGCAGCGTGGGGCGGACGGCGACGATGCTCACCCTCAAGTCCGGAGCGGCGCGCGCGGCGGAGATCATCGGCGCGCTGGACGGAGTGGACGCCGTGCGCGGCGTCCCGTCGGGCGACGGCACGATCCGGCTGCGCGTGGAATGTCCGAAGGGGCGCGACGTGCGCGAAGATCTGTTTCGACTGGCCGTCCGCGAGAACTGGGTGATTCTCGAGATGGGAATCGAGGGCCGCAGTCTCGAGGACGTGTTCCACAAACTGACCATCGAGGAGCGGCAGCCCGGCGCGGCGGCCCCCGCCTCATCATCATCAACCGTAAGATAAAAGAGCCATGCATAACGTTCTCTGCATCTTCCGGCGCGAGTTCCGTTCCTACTTCGATTCTCCCATCGCCTATATCGTGCTCATGTTTTTCCTGCTGGTCTCGGGCTATTTTTTCACGTCGAATTTATTTCTGCTCGATCAGGCGAACCTGCGCACGCTGTTCGGAATCGTACCGCCGCTCTACGTGTTTTTCATTCCGGCGATCTCCATGAGGCTGCTGGCCGAGGAACGGAAATCGGGCACCATCGAATTGCTGTTCACCTATCCGATCCGCGACACCGAGATCGTCATCGGTAAGTTTCTGGCCGCGCTCTCGCTGATCGGAGTGCTGCTGCTGTTCTCGGTCGTCTACGCGTTTTCGGTGAGTATGCTCGGCGATCTGGACGTCGGACAGACGTTTTCCGGCTATGTCGGGCTGCTGCTGATGGGCGCCGCCTATCTGGCGATCGGCATGTTCGCGTCTTCGATCACCGAGAATCAGATCGTGGCCTTTATCGTGGCGCTGGCGATTTCGTTTTTCTTCTTCATCCTGGATAAGGTTCTGTTCTTCGTTCCGCTGTCGCTGGCCAATATTCTGGAATATCTGGCCATCGAATACCACTTTCAGAGCATTTCGCGCGGAGTGATTGACACGCGGAACGTCATCTACTTCCTCTCGATGATCTTCGTGGGATTGCTGCTCGCCAGTCATGCGCTGTCGCGGCGCAAAGGCGACTGACCTCGAGCGCGCTCCGAATCATCGCAAGACATCCGACAACACCGAGGAAATGAAGATATGAAACGGAAGACTTGGTCGGTTTCCTCCGTCTCCAATCTGCTGATCGTGCTCGCCATCGTGGTGGTGGTGAACCTGATCGGATTGCGCCTGTTCGGGCGGGCGGATCTCACCGAAAACCGGATTTACACTCTGAGTAAAGCGTCGCGGAGAGTGGTGGCGGATCTGGACGACCGTCTCACGGTCAAAGCCTATTTTACGAAGGACCTGCCGCCGCCCTACAACGCCAACTCGCGCTACGTGCAGGACGCGCTGGCGGATTACCGCTCGTACGGCGGCGGGAATTTCATGTTTGAATTCGTGGATCCCGCCGACGAGGAGAAGCTGCAGCAGGAAGCGCAGCAGTACCGCATCCAGCCCGTTCAAGTGAACGTGATGGAGAAGGACGAGGTCAAGCTCAAGCGCGCCTATATGGGACTCGTGCTGATCTACGGCAGCAAGCACGAGACGATCCCGCTGGTTCAGACCGTGCAGAATTTCGAATATGAAATGACGTCGGCGATCAAGCGACTAACGTCCGATCAACTGCCGAAGGTCGGTTTTCTCGGCGGATTCGGCACGCCCGACTTGGGCATGGACATGCGCCAGATTACCACGGCGCTTGCCAAGCACTATCAGGTTGTGCCCGTCAGTACGCTGTCCGGAAATGAGCTGATTCCCTCGGACATCGGCGTACTCTGCATTGTGCAGCCGAAGGAGCCGCTGGACGAGTGGACGAAGTTCGCCGTGGATCAATACATCATGCACGGCGGCAAGGTCGGCTGGCTTCTGAATAAGGTTAATGCCGACGTGCAGAATTCGATGGCGACCGGCCTGCAACTCGGGCTGGATGACATGACACGGCAATACGGATTCACGGTGGCGAACAATCTGGTGATGGACATTAACGCCTCGATGATCAACGTGCAGCAGCAGGGATACATGATCATCACCAACATGGTTCGCTATCCGGCGTTTCCGCGGATTCTCGATTTCAACAGCGAACAGCCGATCGTGAAAGACTTTCAGGAGCTGCCGTTGTTCTTCCCGAGTTCGATTGACACGATGCCGCCGACCGGCGGAGCGGTGAAATATGAGCCGTTGTTCCGCACGAGCGAGCTGACGCGAGTCCAGGCGGGACGATTCGACATCAATCCGATGGGACAGTGGAAGCGCGAAGATTTTCAGGGCGGCGCGAAATTGCTCGGCGTAGCGATGACCGGGACGTTTCCGTCGGCGTTCGCGGGCAAGGCGGTGCCGCATCCTACGGATTCGCTGGCCTCGCCCCCGGCAGTGAGCATTCTGACCGAGAGTCCCGAAACGCGAATGGTGGTGATCGGCGATGGAAACTTCGTGCAGGGACAATTCATGCAGGGCGGTCCGGGTCAGATTCTGTTCCTCAATATCGTGGATTGGCTGAGTCAGGACAGCGACCTGATGAGTATCCGTTCGCGGGAAGCTGCGGTGCGTCCGCTGAAGTCGGACGTCTCCGATGCCACGAAGCAAACGGTGAAATACGCGAATCTGTTCGGACCTCCGGCGTTGGTGCTGCTGATCGGGGCGTTTCGCTGGACGACACGGCGTAATCGCCGGAAGGGGGTGGCCTGATGAAGCGTTCATTGATTCTACTCGTGATTCTGCTGGTCCTCATCGGAGTCTATTGGGCGGTGCAATCGAGTCGTCCGGTGGCCAAGGCGGATCGTCCGTTCGTTGAGACGGACACGGCGAAGGTCGTCACGCTGCGGATCGAGGCCGCCGGCGAAACGGTGGAACTGACGCGCCGCGGCGCGCAGTGGTTCGTCACGAAGCCGCTGGAATTCCCGGCCGCCGCGCGCAATGTAGAACAAGCGCTGGGACGGCTCTCCGAGATGAAGATGCTGACGCTGATCACGAATCGTGCGGAACGCTTCGCCGAGTTTCAGGTGGATGACTCGGCGGGACTCGGCGTCACGGTGACGGATGACCAGACGACGACGGCGTTCCGTCTGGGCAAGGCCGGGCCGACGGGCGGGACCTGCTATGCGCGGCTGGAGGGCAGCAACGACGTGTGGGAGATCGCCGGGAATCAGACGCCCGCTTTCAAACGCGCGGCGAAAGACTGGCGCGATAAAACGATCAGCGAGTACGACCGCGAGAACTTCGTCAAGTTTACGCTCGAATTTCCGGATCAGTTGTTCACGCTGACGTTGGTGGATACCGTGTGGAAGGTGGAGGCGGGAACCGAAAAATTCGACGCGGACAAGAATCAGGTGAGCCGACTGACGGGTCTCTTATCGCGCATGTCGGGAGTGGACTTCGCCGACACGCTGTCCGCCGCGGCATTCGAGTCGCCCGCCTGTCGCGTGGTCGCCGAATTCGCTTCGGGCGAGCCGCTCGACCTGCGGCTGATTCCCAAGAGCGACGACGCCAATCAGTATTACGTGCGTAAAGCGGGCGCGCTCGCCGATTACGTGATCTATAAGAGCACCGCTGAAGTGCTGATGAGAAAGCTCTCCGAATACAAGCCCAAGCCCGCGACGACGGCGACGCAGGGCTGACCGAAACCGTGAGGCCGGTCGAGCGTTTGTTTCGATCCGGCTTGTGAGTCCCACAGAACCACTTATGCCGACATCTTTCGGCGATAAATCGCCTGCGCGGCCGATCCCGAAGCGGTTCATTTTGCTCGGGATCGTGCTCGTTTTCGCGGCGCTGGCCTTCTCCCCGTCATGGCAGAATGGCTTTGTCAGCGATGACAACGGCCTGATTCCCAATCGCATCAGTCTCTATCAAGACGTTGCGGGGCTTAAGGAACTGGTGCGGCACGTATACTGGTGGGGATCGGGCGACACGGACGCGCGCTACGATCTTTATCGTCCGCTGGTCTCGGCGACCTTTTGGTTCGACTATCAGCTTGGCGGCGATGATCCGCGCGTCTATCACGTCTCGAATTATCTGGTTCATCTGGCGAATACGCTGCTGGTCTATTTGTGTCTGGTTCCGATTGCCGGAAGCGGCTTGGCGCTGGCGGTGGCGGCGCTCTTCGGAGTCGGACCTGCGGCGGTGACGTCGGTGGGCTGGATTTCCGGTCGCACCGATTTATGGGCGGCGTTTTTTTCGCTGCTGTTCATTTGGCTGTTTGGTCTGGCTGCGCGCCGGAATTCGCGCGGAGCGGCTGTGGGAGCGTGGGGCAGCTTGTTTCTGGCGCTCATGTCCAAAGAAGCGGCAATCGTCGCACCGCTGATCGCGTGGGCGCTGCAGCGAGGGTCCGTTGCCGGCGAGCGAGCGAGTTCTCGCGGAGTGCAAGGGTGGAGTCGCTATCTGTGGCTGGCGATTCCCGTCGCCGGATATCTGCTCGTGCGCTGGCTGGCGGTGGGAGTGCTGGTTTCGCGCTCCCTGAAAACTGACCGGCTGCCCTATGTGGCGGAGCAATTGATTCGCAGCGCGATAGACATCGTTATCCCGGTTCATTACCGTTTCTTCTCCATGTTCTGGTGGAGCAATCCCGGCGCGCGCGGCATCGGATTCGTCCTGGTCTGGCTGGCATTGGCGGCGTTGGTGGCGGCGATCGTTGTCGGTCTGTGGCGCCGCCGATTGTGGGCGGCAGGCGGTTTGTGGTTCGGGGTGGCGCTCGCCCCGGTGTATTTGGCGGGACAATCGTGGAAACCGATTTCGGATTTCTACGCTTATCTGGCCATCGCCGGACTGTGGCTGTTCGTTTTGGGCGGACTGGGAAGTGTGTTGCGCAAACCTGCCGCGCGCTGGAAACATTCCGCGAATGTCGCAGGGATTGCCGTGGGAGTGGTGGTGGTTCTGTTCGGAGTGCTGACGTTCCTGCGCGTGCCGATTCTGCGCTCGCAGTTCACGCTGGCCGAGCACATGGCGAGGCGGGAACCGCACACTCCCGCCGCGCTCATGAGTTTGGGCGAAGAGTATTTCTCGGCCGGGAATGCCGGGCGGGGTGAAGAGTGGATGATGCGGGCGGCATCGCTGGACACGACGGCGATCGCGCCCTGGAAGAATTGCGCTCAATATTATTTGGCACAGAACGACGTGCGCAAAGCCGCGCCGTTCGTGGATCGTTTAGCGGAAATCGGAACGAATTCCAGCGATGCCCAAGCGGTGATCGCGCATTTCTATTATAAAGCCGGACACTGCACGGAAGCCGTCCAAACCTATCAGCGTTCCATGAGGCTGGCATATCCGACCGCCAGCACGCTCTACGACTACGGTTTGGCGCTCCTTTGCATCGGCCAAAACAGTCTGGCTGTCGAGGCCTATCGGCTTGCACTTGCCCATCGCCCGTTCTGGCCGGCAGCCTACAGCAATCTCGGCGTGGCGTATGAGAGTATGGGATCGCTGGCCGAAGCGATCGGCGCATACGAAACGGCGGTGCGGCAGGACCCAGCGCTCGCTACGACCTGGGAGTCGCTGGCGCTGCTCCACCTTCAGATGGGTCGCCTGCCCGATGCGGAGCGCGCCGCCGCGAATTTTTTCGCTCTGAATCCCCCACAGGAGCGAGTCGCGAAACTGCACGAGGCGATTTCGCAGACGCGGGGAGCGGCGGTTCCGTGACGAAACCGATGCGACCCCTTGCGAAATGCTTCGATGACATCCGAGACCCAGAGTCGAACGCTCTGGGTTCTCTTCGATTTGTGAATCGGAATCGAATGAAAAGTCAATCCTCGAACATGTCATGCGCGCGCTGCTGAGACTGCTGCCGTATCTGCGTCCTTATCGCGCGCAAATCGTATGGGGCGTGCTCATCGCCGTGGGCAACAGCGCGGCGGGCGTGCTGGCGCCGTGGATCGTGAAACTGGCGGTGGATAGCCTGAGTACGAAGGCGAACTCGCGCGTGCTCGGGAAGTACGCGCTGCTGCTGCTGGGTTCGGTGGCCGTGGCCAGCGTGCTGCGCTTTCTGCTGCGGAAGATACTCATCGGTATGTCGCGGCACGTGGAACTCGATTTGCGCAACGCCGTGTTTGCGCATCTGCAGCGGCTGTCGGCCTCGTTCTACAATAGGAATCGCGCGGGCGATCTGATGGCGCGGCTGACCAGCGATCTCGAGCGCGTGCGCTACGTGCTTGGGCCGGGAATCATGTATCCGCTCGATACGGTGACGATGGGCGTGTTCTCGCTGACGATGATGCTTCTGATCTCGACCAAGCTTACGCTGATCGTGCTGATTTCCGCGCCGGTGATTTCCGTATCCGTGTTCTATCTGGGACGGATTACCTATCGTCTGCACAGCCAAATTCAGGATCAGTTCTCTCGATTATCCGAGCGCGCGCAGGAAAATCTGGCGGGCGTGCGAGTGGTGCGCGCGTTCGCGCAGGAAGAGCGCGAGACGGCGAAGTTCGGCGCGCTCAACGACGAATACGTCAGCCGCAATATCGCCATGGTGCGGGTGCAGTCGCTGTTCATGCCGCTGATCGGTCTGTTTTTCGAGATCGGCACGGCGGTGATTCTGCTGTTCGGCGGTTGGGGGATCATGCACGCAGACCTGACGATCGGCGATTTCGTGGGGTTCATCGGCTATCTGGGAATGCTGGCCTGGCCGATGATCGCGATCGGCTGGGTGGCGAATCTATTCCAGCGCGGCGCGGCATCCATGCAGCGGCTGAACGAACTGCTCGACTCTCAACCGGACATCGTCTCGCCGTTATCGCCGTTCGCTCCCGAGAAGATGCGCGGCGAGATCGTCTTCGACAACGTGTTCTTTCGCTACAACGGAGCGAACACTCTTAGCAACATCCGTCTCGCGATTCCGGCGGGGAAGACCGTGGCGGTGGTCGGGCGCACGGGCAGCGGCAAGACGACGCTGGTCTCGCTGATTCCGCGGCTGTTCGATCCAAGCGCGGGCCGCGTGCTCATTGATGGTGTGCCGACGACAGAGTGGGACGTGCAGGCGCTGCGCCGCTCGATCGGCGTGGTGCCGCAGGACGCGCTGCTGTTTTCCGACACGCTCGATGAAAACATCCGGCTGGGTGCGGGCGATGCCACGCTCGAGGAGTTCGCGAGCGCCGCGGAGATCTCGCAGATTTCGGCGGACGTGGCCGAGTTCCGGGACGGCTACAATACGGAAGTGGGCGAACGCGGACTCACGCTGTCGGGAGGACAGAAAGGACGGGCGAGTCTGGCGCGCGCGCTGCTCGGAAATCCGGCGATTCTGATTCTCGACGATGCGTTGGCGGCGGTGGACACGCACACCGAGGAGAGAATTCTGAAGGGACTGCGCCGCTTCGCGAAAGAGCGTACGACGATTCTGATTTCGCACCGAGTTTCAACGGTGAAGCACGCCGACGAAATCATCGTGCTCGATCAAGGCCGGATCATCGAACGAGGCACGCATGATGAGCTGGTGGCGCGCGGCGGATATTACGCGGAACTGGAGCGGATGCAGCGCTTGCGGGAAGAACTCGATCACATGAACGGCATGGCGAACGACGCATGAGCGAAAACTGGCAGCAGGAAGAGGAAGTTCTCGGCAAAGCCTATGACGCGCGGCTGGCGCGCCGCTTGTGGGGCTACGTCGGCGATCAGAAGCGACGTCTTGCCGTGGCCGTGCTGCTATTGCTGCTCGGAGCGGCGGGGGAGCTGGCCGGGCCGCTGCTGGTCAAGCTGGCCATTGACAAACATATCACGACGCACAACTGGCCGGGACTGGTGAAGATCGTGCTGGCGTTTCTCGGCCTGGCGCTGATCTCGGCGGCGTTTCGCTGGGGCGAGACCTATCTGACGGGCGCCGCCGGGCAACACATCGTCAGCCGCATGCGGATGCAGCTCTTCGAAAAGCTGCAGCGCCTCAGCATTCCCTACTACGATCGCAATCCGGTGGGGCGGCTCATGTCGCGGCTGACCTCGGACGTTCAGGCGCTCTACGAACTCTTCAGTTCGGGCGTGGTGGCGATCGTCGGCGACGTGGTAACGCTGCTCGGGATCATGGTCGTGATGGTGCTCATCAACTGGAAGCTGGCGCTGATCACGCTGTCGGTGATCCCGTTGCTCCTTTGGATCACCTTTGTCTTCCGCAAACACGTGCGCGACCTGTACCGTCAGACGCGGGTCAAGATCGCGCGGCTCAACAGTTACCTGCACGAGAATCTCGTCGGCATGAAAGTCGTGCAGCTATTCAACCGCGAGCCGAAGAATTTCGAGAAATTCGACGAAATCGGCGGCGACCTCAAGCACACCTACCTGCGCACGGTGTTTTTCTACGCCGTGTTCTATCCGGCGGTGGACCTGGTTTACGCGGTGGCGATCGGTCTCATTCTGTTCGGCGGCGGTCATCTGATGATGGCCGGAGCCGTCACGCTGGGCACGCTGGTCGCGTTCATTCAGTATGTGGATCGTTTCTATCGCCCGGTGCGTGATCTGGCCGAAAAATATAATATCCTGCAAGGGGCGATGGCGGCGGCCGAGCGCGTGTTTAAAGTCATTGACGAGCCGATCGAGGTCCCGTCGCCCCCGCGCGCACTTCCGCTGCCGATAGCGGCAAGCGGCCAGCCGTCCATCGAGTTTCGCAACGTCTGGTTTGCCTATCGTGATGACGATTGGATACTGAAGGACGTGAGTTTTTCCGTAGCAACGGGCGAATCGGTGGCGGTGGTGGGCGCGACCGGCGCGGGCAAGACGACTCTGATTTCCCTGCTCAGCCGTTTCTATGACGTACAGCGCGGCGAGATTCTGGTCGGCGGGGTGAACATCCGCGAGCTGGACGAGTGCGCTCTGCGGCGGGCGATGGGAGTGGTTTTGCAGGATGTTTTCGTATTTGCCGGGACGGTGGAAGACAATATTCGCTACGGCTGTCCCGACGAGTCGTTGGATGCGGTCGAGCGCGCGGCGCGGGTGGTTCACGCCGACCGCTTCATCCGGCGTATGCCCGTCGGCTATCATGAACCGGTGATGGAGCGCGGAGCGACGCTGTCCACCGGCGAACGGCAGCTGCTGGCCTTTGCGCGCGCGCTGCTGTGCGAGCCGCCCGTATTGATCCTCGACGAAGCCACTGCCTCGATTGACACGGAAACCGAGCGGCTGATTCAAGACGCGATCGCGCGCTTGCTCGAGGGACGCACTTCAATCATTATCGCCCATCGGCTTTCGACCATTCAGCGTTGTAATCGGATTCTGGTGCTGCATCATGGCCGGCTCGTGGAACAGGGGACGCAGGCCGAACTTCTGGCCATGAAAGGCATCTACCACCGCCTCTATCATCTTCAATTCGGGGGAGTTCCGCCGTCTGACGGAGTGCGTGATGGCGCTTGACTTTCGGGCAATTTTCCTATAGATTGCGCATGACGTGGAAAAATATCAATATCTTGGGGTCTCCCGAGCAAAATGCCTGTAACTAAAGAGGATATCCGGCGGACTGCGCATCTGGCCCGACTCCATCTTTCCGAGGCGGAGCTGGATTCCATGACCGAAACGCTGAGTCGGGTTTTTGACGATATAGATCAGCTTCACGAAGTGGATACCGAAGGTGTTCAGCCGCTCCATCACGTCCTGGACCTGCGGAATGTGCTGGAGGAGGATATCCCCCGCCCCTGCTTCACCCGCGAGGAGGCCTTGGGCAACGCTCCCGACCGAACCGAAGAATTCTTCCGCTTGCCTCGAGTCGTGAACTGAATTGCGCGCGTTAGCCGTCATTCCCGCCCGCTACGCCTCCGTTCGCTTTCCCGGCAAGCCGCTGGCGCTGATTGCGGGAAAACCGCTGGTGCAGCACGTCTGGGAACGTTGCCGGCAGGCGGAGGCGATCGAGCGCGTGATCGTCGCCACCGAGGACGCCCGGACCCGCGATGCCGGTGCGGCATTTGGAGCGGAGGCGGAACTCACGTCGCCCGATCACGCGGCGGGGACGGATCGCGTGGCTGAAATCGCC
>JAQTRJ010000338.1 GCA_028711875.1 bacterium
TCGCAATGCTCGCCAAGCCGGGCGTTCCTTCACTGGGGTCGAGGACAAGCCCGGCCGGAACCGTTCGCTCCACAATCGCTGCCAATAACAGGCAATAATATGGGAAACATCGCCTCAGATGCAAAGAGGCTTCTTCGTATCTCCTCCATGTCCGTGTGGATCGCGCGCTGTGCCTGATAGGCAATTAATTGCAAATCATGAAATTACAGCAACCATCAAGGGAGTAGATCAACCCGCCACCCGATGGCCGGGAGCTTTTTCGAGAATGAATAGTTGATGCAATTATAGTCTGAACTCCGTTTATTATATTCTCGCTTCAGAACAGCCGATCTCGATGCCAATCTCGAAAAGTCACCCTCCCATTTCCCCCGAAAAAGTCTTTACCTCGCGTCCGCCGGTCGCGAAAAATCTTGGCGGCAAAGCCGTCACCGCGATGAGCGGCGTGCTCGACCACGCCCTGCTCTTCGACCGGATTGACCGGCTGGTGGCCAGCGTGAGTCCCGCCTCCAACCCTCAGGAATTCTTCGACCGGGTGCTCGCCAGCCTGAACGTCACCTACACCGTCCGCGAACAAGACCTCGTCAATATCCCCGCCACCGGCCCGGTAGTCGTGGTCTCGAACCATCCGTTCGGGCTGATTGACCCGATCGTTCTCACCACGATTCTGCTGCGCATACGACCCGACTCCAAAACCCTGACCAATCGCCTGCTCGAAAAAGTCCCGGTTCTCCACGACGCCTGCATCTTCGTGGATCCGTTCGGCCGCAGCGACTCGCTGCGTTCCAATATCAAGCCGCTCAAGGAAACGCTGCGCTGGCTGGCGGGCGGCGGATTGGTGATCGTGTTTCCCGCGGGCGAAGTGGCCAGCGTGAATTGGCGGCAATGGAAAGTGGCCGAGCCGCCGTGGAGCGACACCGTGGCCCGGATCATTCGCTCCGCGAACGCGACGGTGGTGCCGGTCTATTTCCGCGGCACCAACACCGCGCTGTTCCACGCGGCGGGGTTCGTCCATCCGCGGCTGCGGACCGCGCTCTTGCCGCGCGAGCTGTTCACCAAGCGCGGCCATCTGATCCGGCTCGCCATCGGCCATCCGATTCCCTGGCGGCGCCTGACCGAGTTCGAATCCGACGGCGCGCTCATCCAGCATCTGCGCGAACGCACGTTCCTGCTGCGCACGCGCACGGTGCGCGCGCGCCGCGTGGCCGTGCCGCCGCGCAAGTCGTGGATCGCGCAGGAACCGCTCGCCGACGCCGCCCATGCGGAAACGGTGACGGCGGAGATCGCCGCGTTGCCGCCCGAACGCAAACTCGTGACGCTCGGCGATCTCGAGGTCTATCACGCCACCGCGGGAGAAATTCCGGCGGTAATCTGGGAGATCGGACGTCTGCGCGAAGTCACTTTCCGGCAGGTGGGAGAAGGGTCGGGCAAGTCGCTCGATCTCGATGACTTCGACACCTACTACTATCATCTCTTTCTGTGGAACCGCGGCGCGCGCGAGCTGATCGGCGCGTACCGGATGGGACCGACCGACGAAATTCTCCGCCGCTCGGGGCTGCGCGGGCTGTATACGAGCACGCTGTTTCAGATGAAGCCGGCGCTGATCGAGAAAATTTCTCCCGCGCTGGAACTCGGCCGCTCGTTCGTGCGTCCCGAATATCAGAGATCGAGCGCGGCGCTCGCGCTGCTCTGGAAGGGGCTGGCCGCCTTTGTGGTTGAACATCCCCGATACCGCAATTTATTCGGGCCGGTCAGCATCAGCAACGACTACCACAAACTCTCGCATCAGCTCATGGTCAGCTTCCTGCGTCAGCACAGCTTTTCGAAGGATGACTCGCGGCTGGTGCGGGCGCGGCACGCGTTTCGCTCGCGGCGCGGCCGGGGCTGGACGCTCCGCCTGTCGCGGCTGGCGACGCCCGATCTCGACCATATCTCCGATCTCGTGTCCGACATCGAGACGGACGGTAAGGGCGTGCCGGTGCTGCTGCGGCAATATCTGAATCTCGGCGGCAAGATTCTCGGCTTCAACGTGGACAGCGATTTCAGCCACGTCGTGGACAGTCTCATTCTCGTAGACTTATTACAGACCGAGCGCCGCGTCCTCGACCGCTACATGGGCAAGGACGGCGCGGCGAAATTTCTCGCGTTCCACGGAAAATAGAATCCACGACTCGCCGAGCCGGGTTCAGCGCAGACGAACTACGGCCACAGAATCCATAGCCGCGCGCAACCCGGCCGGAACCTCGCCGCAGAGTCGAGCCTGAGCGAAGCGAAGGATCACAACCGACCCGCTCCTTTTTCCCCATCCGCGAGAGGCCACCCTTTCCAGAATCTGTTATCCGACTCTTTCAATCGCCGTAAGGCGTTTTTTTTTGCGCCTTAGCGAAGCCATGAAAATCTCCGCGATAGCAATGGAAAGCCTTGACAGGGAAGGTCAGGCGAGGTAGATTGTGGACAAACTTATAATAGTGAACGGCTGGGGAGGTAGAGAATGAACAAGCTTATCGGATGCGCTATCGGCGGATTGCTGTTCTTGTCAGCCGGTTGGTGCAGGGCGGAAGAGATTCCGTTCTCGGTATATGGAACCGAAGCATGGCAATCAGCACCCATCTTTATGGCTTCTCTGGAAACAAGTGTTTCTTTTTCCAATCTCTCTGATTCTGTGACTTATTGGTCATCGGGAGGATGCTGGTTAGATCCTTGCGGTGTGGTTGTTGGTGGGTCTGGGTGCCCGATTGGAAATACCTTGCCCGGTGG
>JAQTRJ010000046.1 GCA_028711875.1 bacterium
TATCTTCATGACCATCTTCATTCACGTCGGCATGGGTGATCGCCGAAGGTGAGGCAACGGGGAAATCTACAGGATCGTCAAAGACTCCGTTCCCTGTTCCCAGCATCACCGACATCATGTTGGCGGAAATCCGTGCTACGACAAGGTCTGAATGACCGTCTTCGTTGAGGTCCACTGTCGTGAGCGCAAAGGGTCGGCCGCTAAGAGAGTAATACACCGGAGAAGACGGCCACTCGCCGAAGGTACCGTCTCCTTGATTGAGGAATATGGAGACATTGCCGAGGTCGCCACTGCCGTATTGCACGGTCACAGCCAAATCAGGGTGCGTGTCCTCGTTGAAGTCGGCGCAAGCGATACCTGTCGGATTCTCGCCCCTGCACATATAGTTCACGTTTGTCTCGAAGCTGCCGTCGCCGTTTCCCATCAGGACGGACATCAATGCCGCATAGCCCTCGGACGAGTTGGCCGTGGCGAGATCCAGATAGGTATCCCCGTTGAAGTCGGCGCAGACAATGGAAATCGGACTCGGTCCGCTGGCGTAGATATTCGGAGAGCCAAATAAACCCGTTCCCGTTGCCAGAACAACCGAGACTGCGTTAGCGCCGTAGTTGGCAGTCGCTATATCCAGAAAACCATCGCCATTGAAATCGCCACTCGTGATGGCTTCGGGCTCGCCATACCCCCTCACTGCGATCTCCAGCCGCGCCGGCCAGAAAACCCAGGAATCAGGGACAGACTGGGCGAAGCCAACACCAAATGATCCCAATCCGATCCCCAAGCAAACAGCCACCAAAAGTAGTATGCCTCTCCGCGTATTCATCATTCCTCCTTACAAGCAACTGCGTCCCCGCCATGCACCTTTAGCTCTGAATCATGTATTTGCTTACAATACAATGCATTGACAAGGAACGTGCAGTAGTGTCAATATGCTTTCATGAATAAGTATAGTACCTCACTCTTGAAAAACTCTTGACTAATTGGTGATTTCAGTTCCTATCGGAAGCAGATGTTCTTGAAAAAGGGGCATGGAAGAGAGCTTTAACGGTCTGCGAGGGCTTAGCTCCAAGTTTCTCCTGTAGAAGCTGCTCCATTTCGCGAAAGTGGTTTAGGGCTGCTTTCTTCATCCCGAGCTGAAGGTAACACCTGATAATCTCGATATGGACATCCTCGTCCAGTTCATCCATGAGACGGGCACGTGTCAGATGCTCGAGCGCCTTCGGCCAGTCTCCCGTGGACGCATGGAGTGTCGCGACAGCCTTAAGCACTTCGTACAGGCGACTCCGATAATACACACGTCGTTCCTCTGCCCAGCGATAATTGAATTCCTCCAAGAAATCCCCACGATACAATTCAATCGCTGCTTCATAATCTGCGATGGCTTGAGGAACGTTATCTGTCTCGCAACGTCTGGCTTCCTCTATCAAGCGTTGGAAGTATGCAATGTCCGTCTCGAAATGCAGTTCGGGATTGAGGAAATAAAGCCCGCCTCGGTGGACCACGGATTCAATTTTTCGCGAACGATCCTGCGTGTTCGAGTTTAGAGCCGACTTGATGTAGGAAAGAGTGGGATGGAAGTTTTTCTCCGCTACGGAGGATTCTATGTCTTCCCAAAAAAGTTCTATGAGTTTCCCCCGAGTGTGTTTGTGTTTCGGATAGAATGCAAGATAGGCCAGGATGGCACGACTTCGTCCGGATTTCCAAGAATCGTGGGCAATCTCTTCGCCTGCCACCGCAAATCGCAATGGGCCGAGGCATTTCGCTTCAATTACAACTCTATTCTCGAGTGTCTTGGATTCCAGAAATTCAATGTACTCGCGGCAGATTCCGTCCTGCCCTGCAGATTCAAACAAGTCTGGGTCCCACAGATACTCGCGAAGCATAACACCGTGAAAGCCCTGCCGCTGAGCGATCTGAACGGCCTTTCGCAAATGCGTTTTGGCCTCGGCATTCCGACTTTCTACCAGTGCAAACTGCGCTTGAACGAGATGAACCATAATCCGAAACGGATAGTGCATGAATTTGGCGCACATCCGTGCAATGTCGGCAAACAGTCCCTTGGCCAGACTCATTTGGCGTTCAGAGAGTGCAATCCTCGCCCGCACGAAATCCGACGTGAGTCGTGTTTGTTCATCGCGCATATTGGGCAGATACTGACGGAGCAATGCCTTGGCCTCACGAGTCCGACCGGCGTAGAATGCCGTCTCAATCAGCATTGCTCTGCTCCATTCCAGCGATACACAGTCCTTGTATTGTTCGGCCAAGACGGCTGCTCGTTGAAAATGTTGACGTGCCTCGGGATATCGCAGCTGATACAGGGCGACCAGCCCTTGATCCAGTTCCACATCCTGCAACTCGGGAAGACGATAGGTTTGGAGAAGTCGCTGAAAGGAATCCAATGCATCCAAAGCCTTGACATAGTCTCCCATTTTCCAACATCGGACGCCGGTGAACTCGTAGTATCTCGCCTTTCCCAGAACCGTGCCGAACTCCTCGACGGAATAGTCGGCAACGTCTCCCGACTTGCCTGTCAGTTCCTCCAGCTTCACGGATACCAGGAACTCCCGTGGTTTATCCTCCATTTTCTGAGCTATGGCACGTGCCTCCCGAAAAGCAGCCACGGCGGATTCTCGATGCCCTGCCAGTCCTTGACAGTCACCCAAGTAGCCTATGGCCAAGAAACGTCCATTGGCATCTAAATGACCCTCCAAGCTCTGCTTCAGCGCGCGGATCGCGTCTTCCCATTTCCCTAACCAGAAGTAGGCTGTTCCGACAAGTCGCTGTGCTTCGGCCAAACCTGCCTTGTCGCCGGATGCTTCGTACAATTCCATCGCGGTGTGAAGATCAGACAGAGCGCTATCACACTCGCGAAAAGTGAGTGCAATTTCAGCACGCAGACAGTATAATCGCGGATGCTGGTCAAGCGTGTCGCCAGGAAGATGGTTGATCCACACTCGCCCATTCGTGATCAAAAGTGAATCCAAGCCAAGTGATTCTATGAGTTGCGCCGCCTTTCCGTATTCTCCGGCCGTGATGTAGATCGGGATTGACACCTGAAAATCCTGCTTCGCTTCAAAGAATTCGCCTATCCGGCAATAGGATTCCTTCCACGGATACCAGCCAACGCTGCGCGCTTTCTTGCGGAGGAAGTCACGAAACAGCGGATGATAACGGAACCACTCCGCCTGCTCGTCTTGTCTCGCTGTGAACAGGTGGCTCGACTCAAGAAGGATCAGCTGCTTCTGGCTGTCATTCCGGTGAAAAATAGCATCACAGATCTCGACCGAAATTGGATCGAGAGCCGAGGATCCCAAGAGAAACTCTTGCACGATCCGATCCTGCTTTTCGAATATTTCCTCAGAGAAATAGGTAAACAATGTCTCGTGATCCCAATCCGCGTTCTTCTGCATCCCCAGCTTGCCATAGATGATTAATCCCGAAACCCATCCTTCGATGTGCCGGCTGAGTTTGTCCAGTTCACGTTGGGCCAATGAACGTCCGAAGACCTCTTGAAACAACAAGGCGATTTCCTCGCGGGTGAAGCCAAGCTCCTTTTCGCCGATGATCAATACTGCATTCTGGGCTTCGAGGCGGGACAGGGAAAGCGCAGGCAGACAACGAGCGCAAATAATCAGAGTCACATTGGGCGGCAAATGCCAGATGAAATAGTCAATCGCCTTCATGAGGGTTTCATCATGTCCCACGACATCGAGATTGTCAAGAACCACAGATAAATGGCCAAACACGTTCTCTGCCAGTTCATTGACTAACGTGGCGAAAACCGCTTCATATTGAGTATGGCAGCTTTGGATGAAATCCATCAGCTGCGGAATCTGAGCACCGAATTGTGGGCGTGCTTTTTGGATCGCTTGGGCGAGATGAAGAACGAAAGGCAAGAGGCTGCTGTGGGATGACTCGACATGGTACCAAGCCACAGGGGTCTTGGACAGTGCCACGAACTCGGAAAGAACCGTGGTTTTCCCATAGCCGGCTCCCGCACAAACCAGAATAAGCCGTTTGTCAAAATTCTCGTTCAGGAGTCGGATAATACGTTCGCGGCGTACTGTTTTCTGGCCAAACTGAGGTGGAGTAATATTCGTGATCGCAATAATCGGCGGCCTTGCCATGGATGTCTCCAACCGTTAGGTTCCAGCGTACTTAGTGCTGAGGTTGCACTTGACTGTTGATGACGCTGGAAAACCCGCATAATAGAGTCAAGCGTCCCTAAAGGGATCGCCAGTCCTTTCGGATTGCTGATCCGTGAGAATATACGAACGAAATTCGGGATTTCAAGCGCCCGGGAAATGCGAAGCCGCGAAGGGGAATCTCTCGTGAAGTCAGTGCGGAATGGGTGTACCCTATCCATGATAGTGAGAGGCAATTCATCAGGAAGGATGAACGTTCATACCCCGCTACCATCCGATAGCGTGAAGAAAGATTGCGCCAATTGCGAAGACGCACACTTGGATTGCGGTGGCATTCGCACCCATAGCACTTCATTAATCGTGTGGTAAGGAAAGACAAATTCCAACGCTCTGTGACAATGGCCACTTTAGCAGATGCCCAGCACATAAAAAAGAAATGCAAGCACTTGATAATGCCTGCATTACTCGTAGCGCCTATGGGACTCGAACGGTGACCGTCAGCGATCGATGGACTTGACGCTCATTTTCCTGATAGCCAATCCACCACGCCTTGCTTTCGATAGGTTCGCCAGTAAATTGTGGCTATTCATTTTCTCCTGTTTCTTCCAACCACAAGACATTCTCAAGACATTTTCTTATACCACCAATTTACCAAAACAAAAAACCTTTGTCAGGACTTTCCTTAACAAAGGAAAAATAGAAAGGCCGCGGGGCACTCACCCGCGGCCTTTTTCGAGAGCGCGACGTGCCCCGCGCTCTCACGCGTCGCTGCCTTCGTGATTCAGCAGCCATGCTTTGCGTTCCAGTCCCCCGCCGAAACCGGTGAGCCGTCCGTTCATCCCGACCACCCGGTGGCAGGGAATGATGATGGGCAGCGGATTGCTCCGGCAAGCCGCGCCCACCGCCCGCGAAGCCGACGGATTTCCCGCCGCCTTCGCCACCTCTCCGTAGCTGCGCGTTTCTCCAAACGGAATGTGCTGCAGCACGTTCCAGATGCGATGCTGAAAATCGGTGCCGACGGGCGCCACCGGCAGATCGAAATCGCGGCGCGTGCCGGAGAAATATTCGATGAGTTGTTGCTCGGCGCGGCGCAGGAGCGCGTTGGGCCGCGGCCGAGCGCCGAGCGGCAAGCGGTGACCGTTCATATCAATTCCGCTGACCGCCCGCTCGCTGCCGATCAGCCGCAGCGGGCCGAGCGGCGAATCCATGTTCAACCAATACTGTTCCATCATGGTCCCCATTCTCAGGATGCGGTGCGAAGATGCCGAAACATAACTTGGAATGTGCGCGATCCACGCGGCGCGTGTCGCCGTGCGATGGAAAGGGTGCTTTCCTAATCCCGAATCGAGGTATTGAGCTTGGTCAGGGTCGAACCGCCGTCGCGATCCACGCCGTCCACGGAGCAATTCACGAGCGAGATTTCCGACGCGTCGCGCGCGAGGATGCCGCGATGTTCGGCGTCGCTCACGTTCGCATTGGCCATGCTGAGCTCGGACGCGACAAGGTGAATTCCGCCGCCCGCGTTGTCGCTCACGGAACAGTTCGCCAAGTTCACGCGGCAGCGTTCGGCTGCAATCCCCGCGCCGTCGTTGCCGCTGATGGAGACGTTGGCCAAATTCACTTCGCAGCCATCGGCGTAAATCCCGCCGCCGTGATTGCCCTCGATCTCCACGTTGGCCAGATTCAGTTCGCCGTCCGCGATGTCAATCGCTCCGCCGCGACCGTCCGCGCGGTTATCTTTTAGCGAGACGTTGGCCAGATTGACTTCCGACGCGCCGATGGCCGCGATCGCACCGCCGTTTTCCGCCGCTGCACAGTCGCGGATTTCGCAGCCCGCCAGATTGAGTTCCGCGTTTTCGCAATAGATTCCCCCGCCGCTGCCTTGTGTGCGCGCGCGTTCGATTCTGACGCGGGAAAGATAGCTGTCGTCATCGGAACCGATGAAGCGCAGGCCGCTCCAACCGGCGGGATTGGACTCGAGGTCAGCGGTAAACAGAATCGTGGGATGTTCGATATCCTTGCCGGAGAAGAGTTTCGACTTGCGCTCGCCCGCTTCCAGAGTGCCCTGAACCGTCAGGGAATAGTAGCCGGCGAAAGTCACGGTCACACCCGGCTCGATTTTCAGCTTGGCCTCTTTCGGAATCGTCAGGTCGCCTCCGACAACGTAGGGGCTGGCTTCCCTAGTCCATTTCCCGCTGACCTCGCCACCCGCGATGGTCGTTTCCGCGCGGGCCGAAAAAACGCCTAAGAGCAACAGAGCACAGAGATTTATCGTAAGGGATTTCATTGTCGTTCCTCTTTTCACAACTCAGTGATTTCGGACGGAGCAAGATGTCCCGAAAGGAGCGGGATCGCTCGTCATGTATGACCCGCAGAGGGTGCGGTTTGTTGCAAGGAATGCCTCTCCAGAAAAAAACCGATGGCGGCGATCGCGGCGAGCAGCGAGCCGAAGTAGAAGGGAGCCGCCGGGGAAACCCGATCCCAGAGGATCCCGGCGATCACGCTCGCGGCCACCGCGAGCAGCCCGGTGACCATATAGAATAAACCGAGCGCCGTTCCGCGCACTTCCGAGGGAACCAGATTGCTGATGAGCGCCTTGCTGACGCCTTCGGTCAGCGCGATGTATACTCCATAGACCAGAAACAGCGGCCAGATCCACGATGGACCGGGCAGCATGGCGAAGCCGAGATAGACCAGCGCATAAACCAGAAAGCCCGCGCCCAGCAGCCGTTCCTTGGGCCAGCGATCCGCCAGTCTCCCGAAAGGATAGGATAGAAGCGAGTAGCTGGCATTGTACAATAGATACGCTCCAATCACGGCTTCCGCTGACCAGCCGGCGCCGCGCGCGCGCAGCAGCAGAAACGCGTCGCTTGAACAGCCCAGTGTAAACACGGAAAACAGCGCCAACACCGCATAGTACCGTGGTCCGAAATGCAGATTCACCCGCGCGCGTGCGGCGGATTCCGCGCGCTTTGGTTTGACCTCGCGCACCCAGAAAATCAGCAGCACGCCGATCAGCGCGGGGAGAAACGCGATCCAATAGAGCAGCCGCATCGCTTCGCCTTCCGGCTGAGACGTCTTCAACATCATCAGCAAGCCGAGCGAAATCGCCACGCCGAGGAGCGCGCCGGCCGTATCCATGGCCCGGTGCAGACCGAACGCGCGGCCGCGCTTCTCGGGCGGGCACGAATCGGCGATCAGCGCGTCGCGGGCGGTGGTCCGCACGCCTTTGCCGAAGCGGTCGAAGAAGCGCGCGATCAGCACCAGCGGCCAGCCCGCCGCGAGTGCGATCAGCGGTTTGGAGATTGCCGAGAGTGCGTAGCCGCCAAAGACAAAAATTCTGCGCTTGCGAATGCGATCCGAGTGCCAGCCGCTGACGCCCTTGAGCACGCTGGCCGTCCCTTCGGCGATGCCTTCGATCAGTCCGAGAATGCTGGCCGAGGCTCCGAGCGCGCCGGTAAGAAAGAGCGGCGTGATCGCGTAGAGCATCTCGCTCGATACGTCGGTGAGCGCGCTCACCCAGCCCAGCCGCACGACGTTGCGGAACAGATTCGGTTTTTCCGGAGAGTTCATTTCGCCATTGGTTGTGGATGCAAACGACAGTTTGCCCAAGGGATGGATTCATCGCACGTGTGTGCGCCGATCCAGAAAATACCGCAAAATCTCCCCATTCTCAACTACACAAAAAAGAGAGACCGGCCGTCAAGCCGGGCTTTCCCCTCATCGTATCGTCTTACCCGCCGCATACGTTTTCAAAAAATCCCCGCCCGGTCGAGATTTCTATGCCGGATATTTGCCCACCACGAAGTCCTCCAGATGGCGAACCTCGAACTGGCACTGATCCAATCGCACCTTCACGAGGTCACCCAGCGAGACAATTCCCGTCAGCCGTCCGTGATCCACCACCGGCAGATGCCGCACCCGCCGCTCGGTCATGACCGCCTGCGCGTCGTCCACGGTGGCCGTGGAACTGGCCGTCACCAGATTTCGGCTCATGGAGTCGCGCACGAAAATTTTCCGCAGGTCGGACGGGAGCTTCGCGGTCAGACGGAGAATATCCCGCTCGGTGATGATGCCGACCGCCTTGTGCGCGCCGTCCACCACCACCAGCGCGCCGACGTTGTGTTCGACCAGCCGTGCCACCGCATCGTGGATCGTATCATCAGGGCCGATGGTCAGAACGTCACGCCCTTTATTTTCCAGCAGATCACCGAGCTTCATGGTTATCTCCCTGATTGTGATCGTGTCCTAATCTACTTGTGAAAATACTCAGAGTCAAGCCATTTTGTTCCCATGTGAAAGATGTTATTATCTGATAATCAATTCTTAATGCAGAAATATCCTATGGCAATTTTGTGACGGATTTCGCGCGGAAACTCCCGGAAAAAAAGCCCACCCCGAACGAGGCAGGCTTGGACATTCGACATGCAGCGATTTCAGCGCGCAACCGGGCCGGAACCGATTAAATCCGCAGAAAATTGTAGCCCAGCAGAAGCTGAATTCCGTTGGTCTTGGTCTTGATATTGCCGCGCCCCTCACTCATGTCGGTGAGGCCGAGATTATAGCGAAAATCGAGCGTGAGATCGCTGCCCAAAGCGGGAATCATCACCCCGGCTCCGAGATTGATGCCGAAATTGTTGTTCTTCCAGTGCGGGCCGATATTGTCCTTCTCGCCGGCGTAATCTTCTTTAGCCAGAGTGTTGAAGCCGAATTCCGGCCCGGCCTGCAAGAATGGAGTGACTTGCGGAATCGGCAGACGGAAGACCAGGAACGGCGCGAGCACGATCTCGTCGGTGTTGAGTGTGCCATCCTCATTCTGGAGCGTGTACTCGGCACCCTTCTGCACGTAGAGCAGTTCCGTCCGCACCGCCAGCGTCCCGGTCGGGCTAATCGGAATTTCGGCCATGGCTCCCGCGATCATTCCCGGCTTGATCGAATAGTCCGTGGAAGTTCCATCCACGGCCAGATTGGCGAAGTTGGCTCCCGCCTTGAGTCCGAACCGCAGAAAAGCCAGCGCGTCGGAGTGGGTCGCCGCCAGAATCAGAATGGCGAAGAGAATCGTGAGCTTTTTCAAAGGATGCACCTCCGGTAGGGAAGACCATGTAATATAGCAGAACGGGCGAGCTTATCAAGAGTTATCTTGAAATGAGTGTTCGCGGAAATTCCGGCCGGGCTATGTGCAATGAAGGGGTGACTCTGGAGAGTCACCACCGGGAGTCTATTGCGCGGAACCGGCTCGGCGGGGATTTGGGGATAGCCATCAAGCCGGCGCCAATCAAAACCCCGGGGCTTCTGCCGCCCCGGGGCCTGCTTGCCGTAGAAATACTCGGGAGGAGATTATTTACGGCTCGATCGCTTCAAACGTTTTTTGGCCGTTGCGCACGATGCGCAGCAGAATCGCCTTCTTGGAATCCTTCAGTGTCTTGGCGATGTTCCGGAAATCCTCGATGCCGTCCACCGTTTGCCGGTCCATCTCGATAATCACGTCGCGCTCCGCCAGCTTGCCCACCGCGGGACCGTCGGGGTCCACGCTGGTCACGATCACGCCGTACGGCCCATCGAGTTCCAGCGCGCGGGCGATGTCGGGCGTGATCGGTTCCACTTCGATCCCCAGCCACGATTCGCGCGCAGTCGCTTCCTGCTTTTCGCGGCCGAACAGGGAGGCGAGTTCCGAACGATTGCCCAGCATGAACGATAGAGTCTCGCGCTGGCCGTCGCGGAGCACCAGCGCCGTGACCGATGCGCCCGGCGCGAAGTCCGCCACCAGGAGCCGGAACTGCGTCACATCGGAGATTTTCTTGCCGCCGAATTCGAGCACCACGTCGCCCGCCTTGAGTCCGCCCTTCTCGGCGGGCGTGTCCTTGTCCACGCGCTCGACGAAGATGCCGCCGTCATTCTCGCCGAGTCCCACGGCCGATCTCAACTCGGGAGTCAATTCCCGCGGCAACATGCCCAGATAGCCGCGCGCCACGCTCCCCTTGTCGCGCAGTTCGCCCACCACCTTCATGGCCATGTTGATGGGAATGGCGAAGCCGATGCCCTGCCCCGACGGATTGATGGCCGTGTTCACGCCGATCACTTCGCCGTGAATGTTGCAGAGCGGGCCGCCCGAGTTGCCGAAATTGATCGAAGCATCGGTCTGAATGAAATCCTGATAGCTGGGACCGCCGCCCATGATGGAAAGATTCGAGCGGCCTTTCGCGGAAATCACTCCCACCGTCAACGTCCAGTCGAGACCGAGCGGATTGCCCATGGCGATCGCCCAGTCGCCGACCTTGATTTCGTCTGAATTGCCGGTAAGCGCCACTTCTTCAGGGGCAAATTCGTGATCCACCTTAATCAGCGCCACGTCGGTTTCGGGATCGGAACCGATCACGGTCGCCTTGTATTCGCGGCCGTTCTGCGTTTTCACCGTGAGCTTACTCGCATCCTCGACCATGTGATTATTGGTGAGAATATAGCCGTCGCGGCCGATAATCATTCCCGACCCGCTCGACGGCACGGAATACTCGCGCTGGCGCGGCGCTTGCTGGCGATGGAAGAACTCCCAGAACGGCGAGTCCTGGAACATGTCTCCGAACGGATCCGTCTGCGTCACTTTGCGGTCGGAGGTGATGTTGACCACGGTGGGCGCCA
>JAQTRJ010000339.1 GCA_028711875.1 bacterium
ATGAATCCGAGCGCGCGCGTTCGCATCACCGGCAAATAGCAATCGAGCACCACCCGCCCGTGACCGTAGGCCTGAATCGTGTCGGCCTGCAAGAATTCCTTCGGCAGGTAGAGGCTGGTCGAGTACGGTCCCTGCCTGCCGTAGGCGCGGCTCTCGGGATCGCGGCTTAAGACGTCGAGACTTCCCCGCCAGTCAATGTAACAGGTGACGGCCACCCGGAAACCCGCCGCATCGAGCGCGCGCGGAAAACGCACCGCGAGCTTGCCCATGATCGTCCGCGTGCCTTCGATCTGCTGTTCATTCAGGTGCGGCAGCCGCCACTGAAACAAGCCCTCGCCGTCCACGTCCTTCACGTAGATCGTCGGGTTGCCGGGCAGAATTCCGCTGTGCGCGGCGGCAATCGTGTTCACGTAGATGAGATCGTTCGCGCCGGCCTCGCGCAAAGCGGCGGTGATCTTCTCGAAATTCGCGCCGTCCGCGGCCATACCGTCGTTCAGCAGATGATAGCGCTTTCCTAAACCCGCTTCTTCGGCGCGCGCAAGCATCAGCTGGCCCATTTCATAACCGACGGACTTGGAGAGATCGCGGGCCAGCACGGTCACGCTGCCCGCTTTTTCCGCCAGCAGTCGCACCGCCGTTTCGATAGCCCCGCCCAGTCCCGGCCCGGTGGCTCCCGCCAGCAGAAAATGACGGCCCTTGAGCGCGTCAATCTTGTATTCGCCGCGATCCAGAAAGACTTCCTGCTGCGCGGCGATTTTGTCGAGCAGAGCGCGGGCCTGATCGGGGAACTTGACCACGTCTTCCGCCGAGGGCCGTGCCACCACCGTCTGATAGTCTTTGATTCGCAAGCCTTCAAACGGCTTGGCGAAGGGAGAGGGAGAATCGCTCATTCGATTCGTATTTCCTGTTAATGCAACATGCGGACCACCCCGGCAATATAGCATTTCACAGGCAGACCAGCAAATCCGGGTGTAACAACTTGATTTTGTGAGAAGAGGCAAGTATATTCTTATGTTTGACTTGCCGAGTCATTCCCGCCATTCCGTCACGCGGGCAAGCCATTCCGCTTCGCCACCGGATAAAAAATTCTTTTGAGCATTTTTTTCACAATGTATATTCTGTTCACGGTTTGGGCTGGATGAATTCGAGTCCGATATGAGAGATATTTCCAATGCCATTTGCTTTCCCGCCTGAAGCCAACGCCCGCGTGATCACCGTTGCGGGGAAACGTTGCCGCCTCGCGCTGCGGAGCGGGGAATCCGTCGAGGCGATCGCGCGCGGCCGGCTGTTCCGCGAGGAGGGCGAGCAGCTCGTGGTGGGCGATCACGTCGTGGCCGAGCGGCACGGCGAGCAATGGATGGTGGAGAAGGTGTTCGAGCGCCAAAGCGTGTTTGTGCGTGAAGGATTACGCAGGGAGCGGCAGGTTTTATTTTCGAATGCCGATCGCGTGCTGCTGCTCGCATCGCTTGCGAATCCGACCACGAAAACCGCGGCGATTGACCGGTTTCTCGCGGCCGCGCTGCACGGCGGAGTTCCGCCGGTTCTGGTGCTGACCAAAACGGACCTGGATGAAGACGCGCGCCGTGCGCGGGAAATCAGCGATCTCTACGCGGCGTTCGATCTTCCCGTTTTTTCTCTCAGCAATGTTACCGGAGATGGTGTCACCGAACTGGCGCAAACTCTCGGCGATGGCATCAGCGCGTGCGTGGGCAACTCGGGAGTGGGCAAGACGTCGCTGTTGAATCGTTTGATTCCCGGACTCGATCTGCGCATTCGCGACATCAGCGCGTGGTCGGGCAAGGGCACGCACACGACCTCCGCCGCGCTGCTGCTTCCCTACGGTGAGCGGGCCGCGCTGATGGACACGCCGGGAATGAAGAGTTTCGTGCCGTTCGGCGTCACCCGGGAGAGCGTGATTGAGATTTTCCCCGAGATTGCCCGCTTCGCGGAAGACTGCCGTTTCCGCGATTGCCGGCATGTGTCCGAGCCGGACTGCGCGGTTCTTGCGGCGGCCGCGGGCGGGGAACTTGCGGCCGCGCGTCTGCGTTCCTATCATCGTTTGCTCGAGATCGCCTCCGGGAAGTGATTTTTCTTCGTGGAGATTCTGAACGCCCACGCGATGAAAAGCTGAAAGCTGAAATCGGAAAGCTGAATTGCGCGGTGTCCAGAATGACAAGACGCTCTCTTAGAAGCGCATATCCATGCGGCGCTACGGGGAAAGTCCGGCCGGGTTGCGGACGGCAGAACGCTCGCACAGCCGATCCTCACCCCGTAACCCGGCTTGGCGAGGATGTTGCGATCGCTGCAAGAAAAAACTCCCCCTTCTGACTTCCCCCACGACGTGGGGGCAGGAAAACTGCAAAACACCGATTCTTCTCTCCCTCCACTATGTGGGGGGATAAAGGGGGGAGTTCTTGAGCACGAGAACAACCATCTGATATTATGAAGCACCTCATTCTCGGATTCAGCGCGGCGGGAGCCAACGCCGCTGAGACGATCCGCCGCCTCGACGCGGACGCGGAGATCACGGTCGTCAGCGCCGATCCGCGCGAGTTTTATCTGCGGCTCGATCTGGAAGGAATTTTTCACGGCAAGTCGGCTGCGGAACTGATGCCGCGTCCGCCGGAGTACTGGCGCGAGAACCATATTTCCGTCGTTCACGATGAAGCGGCGGGAGTGGACGCGGCGCTCCGCGAAGTCCGAACCGCGTCCGAGCGAGCGCTGTCCTATGACCG
>JAQTRJ010000047.1 GCA_028711875.1 bacterium
TGGTCGGCCTGGGAGTAACGGTCGTGTTCGGGATCGTCTGGATGTTCCGGCATTTTTCGATCCAGCCGTTCATTCTCATGCTGCTGGGTACGGGCGTCTCGTTCGCGCTGATCTATCCCGGAATCGTCAAGCAGCTGCCGCTGACGGCGAGCAAAATTTCCTTGTCCGCTCCGCTGGTGATTATCCTGGCGCTGTTTGTCCTGTTCTGGTGGGCGGCTAAGCAGCGCCACGGAATTATCGGAGTCGGACTGGCGGGAGTGCTGCTGGTGGTGGTGGGCTATTCGTCCTACGGGATGATCTATATCCGATCGGGCTTGAATCCGGGAATTGACGAAAACGATCCCGATACGCCGGCGCGGTTCTTTTCCTATCTGAACCGGGAGCAATACGGCGAGCGCGCGATTTTTCCGAGAATCTGGGATCACGATCCCGAATACCGGAGCGAGGGCGATTTTTTCTGGCGGTATCAGGTGAACAAGATGTTTCACCGCTACCTGTTGTGGCAGTTCGTGGGGCGGGAAGGAGCGCCCCATGACGAGTATCAAGATGCCGGAGTATCGCCCAAGTATTCGCTGCTGAGTCTGTTCCAGAGCGAACCGCAGGGCGCGCTTCGCTGGCTCGCCATGATCACCTGCGTTCCGTTTCTGCTGGGGCTGGTCGGCTTCATTTACCAGTACATGAAGGATAAAAAAGGCTGGCTGATTCTGCTGGTGATATTCTTCATGACCGGTTACGCGATTATCTTGTACTTGAATCAGGATAATCCCCAGCCGCGAGAACGAGATTATTCCTACGTGGGGGCCTTTTTCGCGTTCGCGCTGTGGATCGGAATCGGCGCGTCAGCGGTGATTGAGTGGGCCGCGAAAAAATTCCAAAAGATCCCCAGTGGCCATATGGCCACGGCTGGAGTCGCGGCGTTGCTGTTGGTGCTGAGTCCGGTGATGCTGCTGGCCCGCAACTACGAGATGAATGACCGGAACGGCAATCACGTGGCCTGGGACTACAGCTACAACATGCTCATGTCCTGTGAATCGAACGGCATCATCTTCACCAACGGCGACAACGACACATTTCCGGTGTGGTATATGCAGGAAGTGGAGCACGTTCGCCGCGACGTCCGTCTGGTCAATCTGAGCCTGCTCAATACCGGCTGGTACATCAAGCAGCTCAAAGACCGCGAGCCCAAGGTTCCGATCTCGTTCAGCGACTCGTACATTGACCGCTACTTCGATCAACACGATACTCAAGCCCTCTTGCCGCGCTATTGGCCGCCTGAAAAGCAGCGCGTTGAACTTGAGACGTCCGAAGGAGCCATGGCCTGGACCATGCCGGCGACCATGTATATTCCGATCCGTTCGGAGCAAGACCGGCAGAATAATTTCCTGCGCGTGCAGGATATTATGATCCTTGATATTCTGCGAACGAATTACGACCGCGCCAAAACTCCCGCGCCGAAGCCGATCTATTTCGCCGTTACGGTGGCCAACTCGAATATGATTGGTCTTCGCGACTATCTGACGATGGAAGGCTTGGTGTTCCGGATCAATCCGCACGGCCGAACGCAGATGGATCCACAGGCGATCCGCCGCCATTTGCTCGAAACGTTCGACGGACATTTTCGCGGCATTGCGGATCCGGCGGTTCATTACGATGACAACGTGCAGAAGCTGCTGCAGAATTATCGTTCGGCGTTCCTGCAACTGGCTTATTACTACTCGACTCTGTCCAACGGAGACCGAAGCGATTCGAAATATGAGACGCTGGACGAGCGGGTGACGAACTTTGACAAGCTGTCGAATCGCGAGAAGGCGCTGACGATCCTGATGAAAATGGATGAGGTGATTCCTGAGTCAGTGCGGCCGATTTCCAACGTGGACTTGTCGCTTCAGCTTGGCAAGATGTATTCCGATCTGGGCCGGCCTGATGAATTTCGCCGGAGGCTTGAACTGGCGTCCCAGCGGCGCGGACTGCGCATGGAAACTCAAGCGCGACTTGCAGGATACTGGATCGCATCGTTCAACGAGACGACGCGGGCGAAGGCGATTCTGGATCAGGCGTTGGGCGCTGATCCAACCGTTGAGGAGCTGCTGAGCGTGGGCCGCGAAGTGTACGGAAGCGGCGCTATCGCTTTGGCCGTGGACTATTTCGAGAAGGCCTACGCGAAGGACCCAGATGACGGCACGACCATCGGCGCGCTGATACAGGCCTACGAGACGGCGGGGCATAACGCGCGGGCGCAAGCGGTTCTTCAGGAATGGATTCAGAAACACCCGACCGACCGCGGCGCCGCCGATCGGCTGCAGCGTTTGCAGGCACAGGTTGCGAACCCGGTCCACGACAGCACGTCCAATTAGTTTTTTTTCGGCAATCGTATAGTTTCTCCATTCTGTTTTTCGGAGGCTTTGACCATGTACCGCTCTCTTGGAACCAGCATTGTTTGTCTGCTTCTGCTCGTGGCCTGGGGTTCCATTCCCGCACTGGCACAGGATTCCCATCAAAAATACGGCGTGGAACTGCGCGGCGGATTCGGTGTCTACGATATGGGAGACGTAACTTCCGGGATTGAGTCCATCCAACGTTCCATCAAGAACAACTCAACCCCGATCAGCAACACGTTGAACACGTCGGACAACGGCCCTCTGGGCGGGCTCAGTTTCCTGTACCGGCCCTCCAAACATACCATGTGGGAAGTCGGCTATAACGCGATTCTCGACGTGGAAAACACGGTGGACACCACCCCGGATACGGCCTCCGGGCAAATCCTGATGCATGCCAGCGAGTTTTTCCTGAAAGGGAACATCGTGGCCACGCTGTCCAAGCGCATTCATGCGGATCTCGGCGCGGGAGTGTCCTACTATAACGCTGAACTGCAGGTTCAGGACAATCTGCGGCGGCGCTATTACTACGATGCCGTCGGTCGTTCCTGGGGCTTGCTCGGAACGGTGGGCTTGGAGTTCCTGATGACCGAACGTGTGGGTCTGCTGCTGCAGGGCGGCGGCCGGTTTACCAACGTCACCCAATTTTCCTATGAGACAAGCGGGACCCGCCAGCAGCTTTCCGTCTTGGATGGAACCCGGCCGATGGAAGTGAATCTGTCCGGCGCGTTCGGCGTCGTTGGCCTTCGCTTCTATTTCGACCAGGTGACCCGGCCGATTGACTATACGCGATAACTTTCCGGATCGCGTCGTCTGTCGCTGGTGGCTATGCCATTTCACATGTTGACCATCACCCGTGCCGCGGCGTGGGTGATGGTCTTTTTCCGGTGAATTGCATCGGTTCGCGTGGACTCGGAAGCGAGAAATTCATGGCACGAATCCTTGTGTGCATCGGTTCGCCGTCTGACAAGGACTATTTTAAAGACGCGGATTCGCTGGCCGTTTTTTTCGGTCTCGAGATGATCGTGGAAGTTTTATCCGCGCATCGGAACGCTGCGCAGCTTCGCGCGCGTCTGGCCCAAGCCGCCGGCGACGGTGTGGAGATTATCATCGCGGCGGCAGGAATGGCTGCCCATCTGGCGGGGGTCTGCGCCGCGGAAACGAATTTGCCGGTCATTGGAGTGCCGCTTCCGGGATCGAGTCTGGGCGGCTTGGATGCCCTCTTGAGTACGGTGCAGATGCCGGCGGGAGTTCCGGTTGCCACGATGGCCATTGGAGCGCCCGGCGCACGCAACGCCGTGATTCTGGCAGCGCGAATTTTGGGGCTGAAGGATTCTATCATACGACACAAACTCGACGAGTTTAAAGCGAAGGGCTTCCGACTGTGACAGGTTTGGTGGTCGTACCGACCTATAACGAGCGCGACACCATTGGCGCGCTTCTTGACGCTATTTTCCGCCAGAATCTGGGCGTGGACGTGCTGATCGTGGATGACAACTCGCCCGACGGAACCGCCGGATTAATCAAGCAGCGGATGGTTTCCGATTCCCGCATCCGGCTGATCGAGCGCCCCGGGAAAATGGGACTCGGCACCGCCTACGTGGCTGGTTTCAAATTCGCGATCGAGCAGGGATATGACCTCGTCTTTGAAATGGATGCGGACTTTTCGCACAATCCCAACGATCTGCCTCGCTTGCTCGATGCGATTCAAGATCACGATTTTGTCTTGGGCTCACGTTATGTGAACGGGATTTCCGTGGTGAATTGGCCGCTCCGCCGGCTGCTGCTCAGCTACTTCGCTTCGATGTACACCCGGCTGATCACGGGAATGCCGATTCACGATCCTACCGGCGGATTCAAGTGTTTTCGTATCGAGGTTCTGAAGGCGATTAATCTCGACGATATTCGCTCCGGCGGTTACAGCTTCCAAATCGAGATGAATTTTAAGGCCTGGAAGCGCAAATTCCGTTGGTGTGAGATTCCCATTATCTTCGAGGATCGCCGGGTCGGTCTTTCGAAAATGTCCAAAGCTATCGTGCGCGAGGCCGTGTTCATGGTCTGGAAACTGCGTTTCCGCTCTTTACTGGGCAAGGTGTGAATGACGCCCCGACGGTGTGTGTCCGTAATCACGGTGACATATCAGTCCCGTTCCCATATTGACGCCTGCCTGAATAGCGTGCTCTCCACTGCGGGGGATTGGCTGGCGGATGGTGTGGTCGTTGACAATGCGTCTGCCGACGGATCGGCCGATCATGTCCGCGCGACCTGGCCGTGGGCTTTGGTGATTCAGAATGACCGGAATCTTGGCTATGGCCGGGCGATGAATCAAGCGGCCGGTCGAACGACGGGGGAATACTTGCTCATCATGAATCCCGACGTCGTGCTGCGGCCGGGTGCGGTGGAGGAACTGGCGGGATTTCTGGATCATCGGCCCGAAGCGGCGGCATGCGGGCCGATGTTGCTCAGTCCCGAAGGCGAATTCCGCTTCGAATCCCGACGAAAATTCCCGACACCGTGGAATTCCCTCGGCTATTTTCTGGGACTATCCCGGCTCTTTCCTGATAGTCGGCTGCTCGGGGAATATCACAGCCGCTGGCTGTCTCCCGATCTGGAGGTGGTCACCGATTCCTTATCGGGGTCCTGTATGATGGTGCGGAAGGACGCCTTTCTCAAGATCGGCGGTTTCGACGAAGACTACTTTCTGTTTGGCGAAGATATTGATCTTTGCTGGAAGCTGAAACAAGCCGGACAAGAGATCTGGTATGTTCCTGCGGCGGTGGTCGCCCACGCTAAGGGCGCCAGCATGAAACATGATCGGCCGCGCGCGCGGCTTGAGTTCTACCGTTCCATGCGCATTTTTATTGACAAGCGGCTCGTGGGACGCTATCCGCGTCCCTTGATCTGGGCCATGCGGCTCGGAGTCGGAATGGCCGCCGCTCTCAGTGGCAAGTATCGCCGATAGAGCGGGGCATTTACAGCGTCGCTTCTTCACCGAAGTGAAATCATCCCGGAGCTTATGGCAGAAACCAAACCAATTCTTGGCGCAAACCATGGTGCGGCCGGCGGAGGGCGCAGCTCTTTTGCCGATACGTACGTGATGGATTTCGAGAAACCCGTCGCCGAGCTGGAGCGCAAAATCGCGGAGATGCGATCACTGGCCACCGGATCGGGAATGAAATCCCTGTCGGTGGAAATTGATCGGATGGAGAAAAAGGCGGCGCACATGCGGCAGGAGGTTTATCGCAACCTCAGCCCGTGGCAGAAGGTGCAGATTGCCCGGCACCCCCGTCGTCCCTACACGCTCGATTATGTGACCCGAATCTGCGATTCGTGGCTGGAGCTGCATGGAGATCGCGGTTTCGCCGACGATCATGCCATGGTGGCCGGAATGGCTTCCATCGGCGGGATTGACGTCATGTTGATCGGACATCAGAAGGGACGCGGAACTAAGGATAATCTCTTCCGCAATTTCGCGATGGCGAATCCCGAAGGATATCGCAAGGCGCTGCGATTCATGCGGCTGGCCGCGAAATTTCGCCGTCCGGTCATCACGCTGATTGACACACCCGGTGCCTATCCGGGTCTTGGAGCGGAAGAGCGCGGACAGGCCGAGGCCATTGCACGAAATCTTTACGAAATGGCGCGGCTGCCGGTACCGATCGTGGGCATCGTGATCGGCGAAGGCGGTTCGGGCGGCGCGTTGGCGATCTCGGTGACCGATGAAATCCATATTCTCGAATACGCCATCTATTCGGTGATTTCGCCAGAGGGTTGCGCGTCCATTCTCTATCGCGATGCGGGGCAGGCTCCGCAAGCCGCCGAATCGCTTCGGCTCACCGCTCCCGACCTGCTCAAATTCAATATCGTGGACGGAATCATTGCTGAACCATCGGGCGGAGCTCATAATGATCCCGACGTCGCGGCGGCGAATGTGAAGGCGCAAATTCTGACTAGTCTGGACCGTCTGATCCCTCTGCCGGAGGATCGTCTCCTGGCTGCGCGTCATAAGAAATATGAAAAAATTGGCTTCTGGCTCGACCACTGAGTTGCCTGCCGTGAGCGCTACGACGACCGTGCGCGTCCGATACGGCGAAACCGACGCCATGGGCTGGGTGTATCACGCGACGTATCTGACGTATTTCGAAGTCGGACGAACCGAGCTGATTCGGAAAGTCTGGCGATCCTATCGCGAACTCGAAGACGAGGGTCTCAAACTTCCCGTGGTGCAGGCCGGTTGCCGATACTTTCGCGGCGCGCGTTACGATGATGAAATCATGATCGAATCGCGAATGACGCTGCCGACACCGGCACGGATCCGTTTCGATTATCGCATTGGTCGAGCAGCCGACGGCGTGCGATTGGTCGAGGGATTCACTGAGCATTGTTTCGTGGATGAGCGTGATAAGCCTATTCCCGTTCCGGCGGATTTGATCGGTCGGGTCATGCCGTAATGTCGCGCGTGCTGATCACCGGAGGCACCGGCTTCATCGGAAGTCATGCGATCGAAGCCTTTCTGAAGTCCGGGTGGACCGTGCGCTCTCTGGTTCGTGATCCCGGACATTTGCGGTGGCTGACGGGATTGCCAGTGGACATCGCTCAGGGCGCTGTTGAGGACGACAGCGACTCACTGATGAAACACCTCGACGGCTGCGATGTTGTGGTGCACTGTGCGGGTCTCACCAAAGCCCGCTGCGAATCCGAATATTTTCGGCTGAATGCGGATGCTGCGGGGAATCTGGCTCGCGCAGCACGGAACGCAGGAGTCGCGCGATTCATTTACTGCTCGTCTCAAGCAGCGGCGGGACCATCCTACGCAGACAGAGCGGTTCACGAAACGGATCTACCGCGGCCGATAACCGCCTATGGACGAAGCAAACTGGCGGGCGAGAACGCCGTTCGCGAAATGTCTGGGGGAATGCCATGGATTATTCTTCGCCCCCCTACCGTGATCGGACCGCGAGATCGGCAGCTTCTCCCGCTTTTTCGCGCCATCACGCGATTCGGGATATACCCTGAGATCGGCGGCGAGGAGCTTCGCTACAGTTTCGTGGGTGTGCACGATCTGACGCGGGCCATGCTGATGGCGGCCGAAGTCAACAGCGGATGGAACGAGATTTATTTCGTCGCGAACGACACGAGCCTTTCCTGGCGGGAAACCGCCCTGCGAATCGCTGCGTTGGCGTCGCGACGCGTGCGTTCGCTTCGTTTCAGTCGAATAGTGTTGAAGATGGTCGCGGTGGCTGCCGATGCGTCTTCGTTCCTGACCGGGCAGCCCGCCCTTCTCAGCCGCGATAAGATGCGCGAGATGCTTACGTCAGGGTGGATTTGTTCCGCGGAAAAAATCCGCCGTGCATGGAATTTCGAATGCCAACAATCGCTGGATGATGTGCTTCGGGTGACGTATGCCGCGTATCGGGATGCGCGGTGGCTGTAAACACGCCGGAATGGAGAGGATGGTTCGCAGCTTTCTGAATCTGCTTGAGGAGAACGGAGCTCTCCGCTGGGGGAAGATGCGCCGCGAATATCTTCCCGCGCGTGATGCGGTGTTCGAGGATATCACTCCACCACTCCCCGACGACTTGACCGACGGATTGAGGGCGATGGGTATCCACCGCCTCTATTCACATCAGGTGGCTGCCCTTCAGTCTGTGCGTCGAGGCGATAACCCCGTCGTCGTCACGCCTACGGCCAGCGGCAAATCGCTGTGTTACCTGTTGCCGATTCTCGAATCGCTGCTGCGCAATCCCGAACAGAGTGCGCTGCTGCTCTTTCCGCTGAAGGCGCTTGAGCAGGATCAACGGAAGAAGATCGAGGAATGGCAATCGAGACTGCGTGATGTGCTCGCGCTGCGGGTGGCGGTATTCGACGGCGACACGCCGCAAAAAGAACGCGCCCGCATCAAGGCGAATCCGCCGCATCTGCTCATTACGAATCCCGACATGCTGCATCAGGGCATGTTGGCCTATCATGCGGGGTGGACGAAGCTGTTCGAGCGACTCCGCTGGATCGTCGTGGACGAACTGCACGCCTATCGCGGGATCTTCGGTTCACACGTAGTGCAGGTGTTCCGCCGGTTATCCCGGCTGCTTGCCTATCACGAGACTCATCCGCAGTTCGTGTGTTTATCGGCGACCATCGCGAATCCGCTCGAATTAGCCGAGACCCTTACGGGCCGGAACTTCACGTTGATCGGCGAGTCCGGGGCGCCTTCGGCGGGCAAGCACGTCCTGCTGATCGAACCGCCCATGTCAGCCACGGCCGCCGCGGCGACTCTGTTTATTTCGGCGCTCGATCTGGGATTGAAGACGATTGTGTTCACGAAATCGCGCGTCAACACGGAAGTGATTCACCGCATCGTCTCGGACACACGTTCCAATCTGGCGCGCCGGATCAGTTCCTATCGAGCCGGATTTCTGCCGGAAGAGCGAAGAAGTATCGAAGCGCGGCTCTCCGAGGGCGCGTTGCAGGGTGTGATTTCCACCAGTGCGTTGGAGCTGGGCATTGACATCGGCGGACTCGACGCGTGTATTTTAGTGGGATATCCCGGCAGCATCATGTCGTTCTGGCAGCGCAGCGGGCGGGTCGGGCGGCGCGAGAGTGAAAGCGTGATCGTCATGATCGCCGGAGCGGACGCGCTGGATCGCTATTTTGTTGAGAATTCGTCGGAGCTGATCGAGCGGCCGTGCGAAGCGGCGCTGGTAAACCAGTCCAATGAGGAAATCCTGCGGGCGCACCTCCCGGCGGCGGCCGCCGAGATTCCGCTGATGGCGGCCGATCCCTATCTGAGGATCGAGGATCACCAGAAGCTCATCGCGGAGTTGGAACGGGAAGGCCAACTCGCTCGCAGCGCCACCGGCAAACACTGGTTTCCGGGACGTACGCGGCCGCATCGTCTGGTGAATTTGCGAAATGTCGGCGGGACGTTCGAGATTCTTCTCGAGGGAGAAAAGCGGCCGCTGGGCGAAGTCTCTGGCAATTCGGTTTTCCGGGAATGCCACGAGGGCGCGATCTATTTGCATTGCGGCCAGCAATATCGCGTGCAGTCGCTTGACATCGAACAGCGACGCATTCAGGTCAAGCCCGTGGACGTGACCTACTATACGATGGTGCGGTCGGAGAAGCAGACGGAGATTATTGACGCCCGTGCGCATCGCGTGATTCATTCCGCTTCTGTGCACATCGGGAAAGTGAAAGTCACCGAGACGTATCACAGTTTCGAACGCCGACGCATCTATTCTCAGGAACTGCTTTCCGTCGAGCCGTTGGAATTTCCTCCGCAAAGCTACGTCACGGATGCCGTCTGGGTGGAATGTCCCGAATCCCTGGGCGACGAGCTGGCGGCGGATGAGTTGCATTTCATGGGCGGGATTCACGCGGTTGAGCATGCCGCGATCTCGCTGATCCCGCTCTTGTGTCTCTGTGATCGCAACGACGTCGGCGGAATCAGCTTCACTCGCCATGCTCAGTTGGAAGGCGGAGCCGTGTTCCTCTACGACGGATATCCGGGCGGAGCGGGCATCGCCGAGCATGTTTTCGGAGTGTTTGAAGAGCTGCTGCAAAAAACGCTGAAGCTGATCGAGAGTTGCCCGTGTGGCGATGGCTGCCCGTCCTGCATTCAATCTCCCAAGTGCGGAGCCGGCAACAAGCCGCTGGATAAGCAAGCGGCGATTCGTGTCCTCCACTGGCTGCTTGGAAGCGCATCCTCGCGAGTAACGAAAACAAGGCCGCTTGAGGATCAGAATACGTCGCCCAAGGTCATTGAAAGCGCGGCGGAACCCTACGTACCCCAACGACTGCCACAGGATAGGCGCATCTGCATTTTCGATCTGGAAACCCAGCTTTCGGCGGAAGAGGTGGGGGGATGGAATGAAGCGCGGCACATGCGAGTGGCCGTGGGAGTAGTTTGGGATAGCCTGGAAAACCGGATTTTTACCTATGAAGAAGCGCAAGTCGAAGAGTTGATTTCTCACCTCACGCGCGCGGATTTGGTCGTGGGATTCAACGTGCTGCGTTTCGACTATGAAGTGCTGCGCGGTTACACCTTCGAGAATCTTCGCCGGTTGCCCACTCTCGATTTGTTATGCGAGGTGGAGCACGTTCTGGGGCGAAGACTGAAACTCGACACGCTGGGAAAGGCGACACTCGGCGCGGCGAAAACGGCAGACGGTCTGCAATCGCTTGCCTGGTTCCGCGAGGGCCGACTCGATTTGGTGACGGACTATTGCATTCACGACGTAGAGCTTACCCGGGACTTACTGCTCTTCGCGCTCGAACACGGCTATTTGCTCTATGAGCGATCCGAGATCGGAATTGTCCGCGTACCTCTTGATCT
>JAQTRJ010000048.1 GCA_028711875.1 bacterium
CGACGTCTTTGTCGGATCGCTGGAAGACGCCGCCGCGATGACGCGCGCGTTCGCAGGATGCCGCGCCGTGTATGCGATGATTCCACCCAATCCGGCGGCGGCGCGGGATTTTCGCGGCTATCAGAACCGCGTGGCCACAACGCTGGTGACGGCAATCCGCAACGCCGGCGTGAACTATGTGGTGGCGCTGAGCAGCATGGGAGCGGAGCTTTCCGAAGGCAACGGTCCCGTGAGCGGACTCCATGATTTCGAGAGTCACCTGAGCGAGCTTGCCACGGCAAACGTGCTTGCTCTGCGGCCGGGATATTTCATGGAGAATCAAATTGGCTCGATCGGACTGATCAAGAGCATGAATATTCTGGGCAGCCCGGTGAAAGCCGATATCAAAGTGCCGATGATTGCCGCGCGGGATGTTGGCGCTTATGCGGCACGCCGGCTGTTGGCGCTGGATTTCCAGGGCTATTCGCACGTGGACATCTTCGGTCCGCAGGAGCTGTCCATGCCGGAAGTGGCGAAGGTTTTAGGTGAAGCGATCAGCAAACCAGATCTGCGGTATGTCGAGTTTTCTTATACGGACGCGGTGAACGGCATGGTGAGTATGGGTCTGCCGCGCGAGGCTGCCGAGTCCTATGTGGAATTGGCGCGTGCGTCCAACGAAGGCCGACTGCGGCATTTGCAGCCGCCCAGTCCGGACACGACGATGCCGACGACTCTTGAGGACTTTTCAAAGGTGTTTGCCGCGGTCTATCACAGCGCGTAACGCTACACGTGAGCGATGAACTCTGCCGTCGGAACGACTCGGAAATCAAATTCGAGCGAGCATGTTGTTTGCGCGCATTGCGGATTGCCGGTGACGCGAACGCGGATCGCCGCGGGCGAGCGGCTATCTCGTACGGTTTTATCTCGACGGCGTGCATTGCATCGCCTGCAGTTAGCTGGTGGAAAAGGTGCTGCTCGAGCGGGAAGGCGCGAGCTACGCGCATTTGAATCAGGCAACGTCGGTGGTGGAAATCGTCTTCCATCCCCGAGAGAAGAAACTCAGCGATCTGCCGCGCGCGCTCGAGCGCGGCGCATGGCAGGCCGAGGTGAACCTTGCGCGCGGACAGCATTCGTTGGAGACGCGAGTCAGTTTGTTCGAGCGTATCCCAAAAATATCAGAGGCGATCTTCCGCGGTATCGTGGTAACGGAAAAGCTACCCCCCACTTTCCCCCCTTATGCTAAGGGGGGATGAAGGGGGGTCAGAGCCTCGCCGAGAGCTTATCCCTCGGATGTTTTTGAGATAAGTTCTCGTGGAGAACTGAGATGAACCCGGGAATTGCGGCGGCGCTCGGCGCCGCGCTGGCGGCGGGACTCTTCGGTTCGCTTCACTGCATCGGCATGTGCGGGCCGATCGTTGCGCTCGGCTGCCGTGCGCAATTCGCGAAAGCGTCGGCGTGGGGACCGTGGCTGTTTGCGCTCGGAAAACTCGGCAGCTATTCCATCGTGGGACTTGCCGCCGGTTTGATCGGAGCCGCGTTCGTTTCCGCCGGAGTGCTCGAACGAGCCACGGCCTATGTGTCGCTCGTCGGAGGCGCGCTGATGATCGCCGCACTCGTTCTCGCAAGAACAAAATTTGCCGGCGGGAGAGTGGGCCGGCTCTCGATGACGCTCGCGAAGTATTCGCTGCGCGCCGGAGTGCGCGCGCCGCTCTATCTGGGAATCGGCGCGGCGCTTCTGCCGTGCGGGCTGCTCTATGCCATGATCGCGCGCAGCGCCGCCGCCGCCGATCCGCTGCAGGGCATGGCGCTCATGCAGGCGTTCGGCATCGGCACTTCGCCCGCACTCATCGGGATCGGAGCGATCATACGCGCGATCCCGCCGCGTTGGAGCAAATTCGCCGGCGTTGCCGGTGAAATTGTTTTAGGTCTGACGGCTCTGGTCTTGATCTGGCGGGGAATCGTGGGAATCATGGCGGCCACCGCCGGACACGCCTGCTGCCACTGATCGCACGACGATCACCGCGGCGGCGATTCTTCAGATTCACGCCAGTTATATTTCAAAAAAAGCGGGTTCGCCGAAAGGCAAACCCGCTTCAGTTTTCTATGAGGTCTTCCGCTACTTGAGCAGAATGATCTTCTGCGCGGCGATATTCTGCCCCGCCGCCAACCGAACGAAATAGATTCCCGACGCCTGATCGCCGGCATTCCACGCGACGCGGTGCGCTCCCGCTGCCGTCGGGCCGCTTACGAGGTCGGCCACCTTCTGACCGAGCACGTTATGAATGGACAGGGTCGCGTGTCCTGCCGTGGACAGCGAAAAGGAGATCGTGGTCGCGGCGTTGAACGGATTGGGATAAGCTCCGTCCAGCCGGAACTCGCTTGCCGACGCGGAATGCTCGTCGGCCGCCGTCGGATAGCTCATATACACCGTCAGCAAATGACTGATCTGCGACGGCACGATGTCGGACAGATAGGGATAGTCCTCGGGAGTCATGGTCACGCCGCAGGGGAAATAAATCCGCACATCGTAGTGCCCGTTTTCGTCGAGCGCGAAATAATTCTTGAAGCCGTTGCGGCCGACGTTGGAGGTATTGAGTTCGGATACCGCCAGCGCCGTTTGCGAGCCGTGGGGATAGACTTCCACTCGCGTCAGCCAGCGATCCTGCTCGCCGGACGGGCCGAGAACCTGCACTTCCAGCATGTTCGGACTGTTGGTGTTGTTGCGGAACAGGTGGACGCGCTGATGCTGCAGCGTTACCGATAAATCCAAGTCGCCGTCATGGTCGAAATCGGCCACGCTCACTCCGCCGTCTTCCATGAAATCCATTCCGAGCGCGGGAGCCACGTCCTCGAACCAGATGTCCATTCCGTTTTGCGCGGTCTGAATAAACATCTGATTGGCCGCCCGACCGTCGCCGCAGCCGCCCGGACGACAAGCATAAAAATCGTAATCGCCGTCCATGTCGAAGTCGGCGACGGCATAGTCTGCGGCATAGGGATAGTCGCTCTCTTCAAAATCCGTTTCCGTGCCGTGAACGGTCATTTCCGAGAACGTATTATCGCGGTTGTTGAGCCAGATCGCGTGGTGGCCGATTCCCTGGGTCAGCAGATCGGGATACTTATCGCGATTGAAATCCACCCACACACAGCCGCCCTGCGCGTGCGCGCCGTCCAGTCCCGAGGAGGCCGATTCGTCCGTGAACACTCCGTTGCCCTGATTGAGGAAGAAATGCTCTTCGTCATAGAGCAGCGTCACGAATAAATCCATATCGCCGTCCAGGTCCACGTCCGCTTCGCAGGTGCGGTGGAAGTCGGGTAGATCGGGCAACTGAGTCTCGTCGGTGACGTTACTGAAAAACGTTCCGGTTTCATTGCGGAACAGGGAATAGCCTTGGCTGGCGTCGCCGTAGAGCAGATCCATCCAGCCGTCACGGTTGAAATCCACCCATTTCATATCGCGCGACGCCGTCAGACCGGACAGGCCCAGCTCGCTCGTTCGGTCAACGAACACTCCGTTCTCGAACACCAGCGCCAGACTCATGGTGTGATAGCCGGGGAAGAACATGTCTACATCCCCGTCGCGGTCGAAATCCATGGGGATGAAGCCGCCGATGTCCCGTTCCACGGGCAGTCCGATGTCTTCCACACGCGCGAATTGATTGCCGTCGTTGCGATAGAGATAGGTGTCCTCGAAAAACCGTTGACTGCGCATCACGTCCATGTCGCCGTCGCCGTCGCTGTCGTACCAGAACAGCATTCCGCAGTTTTCGGACTCGGTGAATCCCCATTGCGATCCGATTTCTTCGAACAGCGGCTGCGCAAGACTCATCGCAGGCAGAGAAAACAGAAAAGCGACCGCCATCGCGCCCGCCCAAATCCAACGCACGTTTCTCATGAGGCCTCCCTGCGGCAGATTTCCGCCGCGTTTGTCCACGTTTCCCGCTCCAGATGCTGCCATAATATACATGGGTTTCGACGATTTGTCAAGATCATACCGTAGTCTTTTCATCCTCCGCCCCAGCCGCCATCGAAATCTATGTAAGTCGGTCACCGATATGAAAAAAGGACTCGGAAAACCGAGTCGTTCGATCATGGATCGCCCATCAATCTTTTCCTGAGCCGATCAGCGGGAGCCGATCAAATTCATGCTATATTCATAAAGATCGTCAACTTGCGCCGCTGCCAATATGCCGTTTCCGGGCATCAGACGACCGGGTAATCCTCTCAAGACGATCTCGCGGAATCGGTTTCGGTCGCGCACCCACGGACGATCAGCATGGATTAGGCTGGTCGTGGCTTGATAGCGATACGGCGCAACGCTAAGCACGCGCTGAGGCATTCCCTGTCCCCGATCTCCATGACAGCCCGCGCAGCGCCGAGCATAAATCGCCGCACCCGGCAAATGCGTGGGAATAGATGTCGCTTCCGCAGCCGCCGGAGGCGACACGGCGATCCGCTGCATGGCCAATTCAATGGGAATGCGCGGCCCGGTTGCGACAGGAGCCACTCCTCCCGGCGGAGGAGCGGCGGGAAGCCGCGCCATTCTTCGAGCGTGGACCAGTGGGAAGGAACGGGAGGATTGTTGGAATGATCGCTCATGACGAAATTAGAAATCAGAAATGAGAAGTGAGAAAAAAGATGATAACACTTCTAATTTCTCATTTCTCGTTTCTCATTTTCTTACTGATGGCACGTGTTGCACGACGTCGGCGCGTTGTTCTGCCGGTGACAGCTCACGCAGTCGCCCATGTCCAGCCGACGATATTGATGCACGCGCTCCATCGTCTCCACCGGCCCGTGACAAGTCGCGCAGTCGAAGCCTTTGGCAATGTGCCACTGATGGGAAAAATACGCGTGCTGCGGTTGTCGCCCGCGTGCAGTTTGTGGCTGAACGGGATCGGCTGCTCGGGCGCGTAGCCGCGATTGCTCCACGCGCTTTCCCACGTGAAGTATCCCACGACCGGCACGGCCGCCAGAAACACCAGCGCGCGCAGCTTACGGCTCACCGGAAATCCTCGCCGCGCGGGTGTTCGCGTTATGAATCAGTGACGGGGAAATTCTCTGCCGCATGGAAAACGCCGATCTGCGGAAGGCAGCAATTCTCGGAAGGGAAAGGTTGTGTGGAGAACGGGAAAATTCTCCGCCGCCTCATTGTTCACCACGAGGTCAACTTTCAGCGGAAATATAGCGGATTCAACGCGAAATTGCAGGCGAAACCGGCTGTTCTCACCGGGTCGGCCACGTCGCCTGAGAACCCCGCCGTTCCTCGATCCGGGCGGTCACACGATAAAAAACGGGGCAATCGGGTGAACTCACGTTGTCCCGATCCACGTAGCACGAGTCCGTTCCCGACACCTCGGCCACCACCTCGGCCGAATCGGGCGAACTTGTCCAGCGGAAGATCGAGTAAAAATCGGGAGTAATCGGATGGCCCAGCAAATCCTCGCGCACGTGACGCCAGCGCAGCTCGACGCCGTCAGCCACCGGAGCGATCACCAAATCCTGCGGGGTGCAGGGGGCGGCGGGCGTGTAATTGAGACCGCTGAACAGCGCCAACTGATCGAGAATGACCGTCAGGCCGGTTCCGGGCGAATTGGAGCCGGCGATTTCCACGCGAATCACGTGTGAATCGGCGCTCAGGTGATGCCACTCACCCCAGACCGTATCCGAGCGCAGCCACGTCCACGAGCCGGGCGTCGCGAACTGTGTATTGAAGTCGGCGACGTCTAATACGCCGTCTAAAAGCATCCGCACCCGCGCGCCGTTGTAGAGCCGTCCGAAGAAATACGCGGTCCGAAAGCTGTCGGCACGGGACAACGAAAAGGCCAGTTCCACGAAGCTCAGCGTATCGCGTCCCGTCATCACCCGCGCCAAATCTCGTCCCCACGGCTCGTCCACGCCGGTCGGAGCATAATCGGGAGCGAAAAGTGTTGACATGCTGCTGTACGAGTAGCCGTGGCGAACCATGTCCTCGATTTCATAGCGGCAAATCGAGCGGACGCGCAGGAGTTGCGAGCACTCCGCCGTCCGGCTGAAAGAAGGCTCGGCGCACAGAGAAAAGTCGCGCGCCGGAAGCCAAGACGGGAGTACTATGTGAGCGGCAATCCGTCCGCTTTCGTCCGCGGCGGGGGTTCCCTCGGCCCATGGTAGAGCGTAACTGTCGGCGCGCGGTTGCGCCGTCTCCCCGGCGCGAAGCCCCTCGACGATGACGTCCAGCGTATCGCCCGCGAACAAAAAATCATCGCAATCGAGGCGGTGTGATGCGAAGCTCATCTGCGGAACCGCGTGGTGCCGCCACGCCGCGTCCACCGTGTCCACGCCCGTGCTCGTCACGGCCACCAGCGGAAATTCGCCGCTCGGAAGTCCCGAGGTCAACAGCACCGTCACGTCGAGCACCGAATCCGCGTCCGCGACGCCGCTTCCCGCGAGCCAAGTGAGAACATAGCCGTCATAGCGGACCTCCGCGAGCGTCGAACCGGGACTCCGTCCATAGCCCGTCAGCCGCAGCGATTCGCCGGGCAGCGTGCTGCCGTCGCCGCCTGCATCCACCACGTCCCATGCGCGCGGCGGCGCGGCGAAGAGGGCGATGCTGCGATAATCCCCCGTGAGATTGTCTAACGGACCGACCTCGAAAGTCATGTGGAATCCATCCGTAAACGACACCGGATCGGTCGTGTGCCAGCGATAGGCCGCTGCCTGCGCCAGATTTTTCCGAATGCAGCCGTGCGAAGCGAGCGCGTCGTAATCGCCCACGCCCGCAGACCAGTAGTAGCCCGCGTTGAAATAGTCCTCGGTTCCCGTTCCCCGCCACGAAGGCTCGCTTTCCTCGTTCAAAAAAATCTCTTCGTCGCCCTCGAAGATGTTGTGGTTGAGCGCCCGCATATCGAGCAGCGTGCCCAAATACGTGCCCGAACCGCGCCGGGCTGCCACCTCGTACAGCTGCCACGGCGTCGTCGGGTTCTCGTGCCGGTAGATCGCCTGTAAACGATACGGCTCCACGTCGCTCGCGCTCGCGTCGGTGATCTCCGCGATCAAAGTCAGATTCCGGCTCGCGCTGCCGCGATTTTCCGCTTCCACCCGCAGCTCGCTTTGGAACGGGATCGGAAGATTCAGATAGAGTGTGTCGCCGAGCATTCCCGTGAACGCCGATTGATAAGGATGCCAGCCCTGCGCCGCTCCGAACACGGCGGCCAGCGGCCCTTCCACGTCCGGCACCACGTGATGATCGCTGAAAATCTCGAGCCAGACACTGTCCAGCAATCCCGTACTATGATCGGCGGTCGGGCAGAGCAGTCTTCGGCAGCCGCCCGGCCCGGCCAGATTCAGAATTTCGGAATTGCCTTCAGGGGGCAAAGTGATTGTTTCGGAATGCGTCTGAAATGTGCGATTCGGCCAGGCCGGTTCCCACGGATGTTCGAACCGCCAGCGAAGCGAGTCGAGTTTTTCTAAGTAGTTGTGGGGAGGGGGAATTACAAACGGTTCGACGACGGTTCCCGCGTCGAACTCCAGAGTGGTGACGTGAAAATACAGGTTCTTCTGTCCCGAGTAGGTGATTCGCCCGCGCGTCTGAAACGGAATCGGCACGTAGCAATAAAACGAGCTGGTCGAACTGTCCGCCAGAGGCGGAACGAACGGTTCGACGTGTCCGAAAAACCGAAACAGAGTCGTATCGAGAACCCAAGTCACCGTGTCGTCCACGAACACGCGCAGTCGGATGCTGTCCAGAATGGCGTGCGCATCCTGCCGCGTGCACCAGAATTCCCCGATGACGCCCGGCCCGGTCGCGTCGCAGAGAATCTTCCAGCCGTAGGCGTCGCTCCCGTAGTAATTTCCCAGATCGTTGTTGCCGCCGTTGCGCGCCCAGCTCGAAAAATGATGCGCCGTCGCGTCCAGCGGCTCACACAATTGTTCCTGATGCAGCGAATACGACCAATAGTCCGCCGCGTTTGCTCCGCTTCCCGCCAGCAGAAGCGCGAATAAAAACGCGATCCGCAATTCTCTTTTCCAAGCCATGGATCTTCTTCCCGTGATAAGGATTCTCTAAATGTCCTGTCACGCCGCGCTGGGCGCATCCCCGCAACCACTTCCGCCGCGCTGTACGCATCCCCGCAACTACTTCCGCCGAGCCGGGTGCATCCACGCAACCACTTCCGCCGCGCTGGGCGCATCCCCGCAACCACTTCCGCCGAGCCGGGCGTCCTCGCCCGGCCGGAGTCCGGTCGCTTCTCGCTGTCATTCTGGACACCCGCGCCGCGCTGTCGGTTCGCAAGAAAACTGTCCATTTGCGCGGGGCGTCCAGAATCTCACACTCCCCCACTGGCATTTGTCCGTAGTTTTCACCAATATAACGGGCAAACTACGCTTGTTTCAAGCGGTAATTAACGTCCAGAGCTTTCCGTTAGTTCAAATAAAAAATGATCTTAGAATCTACATCACCATTTCATCCTGCAACAAAGGTACCGAAAAGCATGAGAGCCTCCCGGAATTTTCTTGCTGTATCGCTTCTTTTCATGACTTGTTTGATCTGCATGTCAGCTTTTGCCGTTGCCCAGCCCCCCGCCCGCACTCACGATCTCACCATGGAAGACTATTTCACGCAAGGATTTATCAATGATTGCGTGATCTCGCCCGACGGGCAGTTCGTGGCCTTCACCGACATGCGCTGGGACCTCGATGCCGACACGCGCCACACCGATCTTTGGGTGACCGAGGTCAAGACGTCGAAGATGACGCGCCTGACCTTCGATCCGGCCAGCGACGACAATCCCCGGTGGAGCGCCGACAGCCGCTGGATTTATTTCACCAGCAAGCGCGGCGAGAACGGCAATCCCCCGCCGCGCAATGCTAAAACACAGGTCTGGAAAGTCTCCGTCGCGGGCGGAGAAGAGCAGCCGGTGACCCGCTTCAAGGACGGTGTGAACGACTACAAACTCTCCGCCGACGGCCGCATCCTCTACTACGTCGCGTCCTCGGAGGAGGTTGAAGACCCGTGGAAAGCGCTGCGCGAAAAATTCGACGACCTGACCTACGGCAAGGGCGTGACCAGCTACAGCGAACTGTGGGGACTCGATCTCGAAACGTGGCGCAGCGAAAAACTCGTGGACGAGAACCGCGTGATCGGCGAGTTCGCGGTGTCGCCCGACGGCGCTCGCATCGCCATGATTACCACGCCGACCGAGGAACTCATCACCAACGAAGGACGCTCGCGGGTGGATATCTGGGATCGCGCGGCCGACACCGTGTTCACGCTGCCCGATAAAATCTTCCGCGCGGAAGCTCCGTCGCCCTACGGTTGGCTCGAAGGACTCGCGTGGAGCGCCGACGGCGGCAAACTTGCTTTTCGAGTAGATTTCGACGGCTATCCCGCCGAGCTGCTCGTCGCGCATTTTGCAGGCGCGGGCGTGACCATGCAGCGGCTCAATCGTCCCGGTGAATTCTGTCCGGGTGAGAGCGTGGACATGCGCTGGCTCGGAACCTCGAATGATTTGTGCTTCGTCTCCGAGCAGCGCGCTCGCGCCCGCGTCGCCGTCATTCGCAATATCCGCCCCGGCGCGCAGGACAACTATGAAATTTTCACGCCCGGCGACGTCGTCGCGAAGGCGTTCAGCCTGACTCCCGACGGCCGCACGCTCGCGGCGGCGATCGGCGACGTGACGCAGCCCAATGACATCTTCGTCACCGCGACGTCCGGCACGCCGAATCTGCGCCGTGTGACAAGAATCAATCCGCAAATTGACTCGTGGAAGCTGCCGAAAATCGAGATCGTCTCGTGGATCGGCGCGAACGGTGACAGCGTGGAAGGCATTCTCGAACTTCCCTATGATTACCGGCCGGGACAAAAGCTGCCTCTGCACGTCGCGCTTCACGGCGGGCCGTCGGCGGCCGACATGCTCTATTTTGAATACTGGATCTACGGCCGCGGGCTGTGGCCGTCGCTCGGCTGGGCGGTCTTCGCTCCCAACTATCGCGGCTCGACCGGCTACGGCGATAAATTCCTCACCGATCTCATCGGCCGCGAGTGCGTGATCGAAGTGGAAGACGTCATGACCGGCGTGGACATGCTCATCGCCCGCGGTATCGCCGACGGCGAAAAAATGGCCGTTTCCGGCTGGAGCAACGGCGGCTTCGTCACCAACTGCCTCATCACGCAAACGGATCGCTTCAAGGCCGCCTCCTCCGGCGCGGGCGTGATTGACATGGCTCTCCAGTGGGGGATCGAGGACACGCCCGGCCACGTCATCAACTATATGCAGGGTCTGCCGTGGGAGCAGCCCGAGGCCTACCGCAAGGCGTCTCCGCTCTGGAACCTCCATGACATGAAAACGCCCACGCTGATTCACGTGGGCGGTGCTGACGAGCGCGTTCCATCCGCGCATTCGCAGGCGTTGTTCCGCGCGCTCGATTTCTATCTGGGCATTCCTTCCGAACTCGTGATCTATCCCGGTCAGGGTCACGGCCTGAATAAATACACCTACCGCAAGGCCAAGCTCGAGTGGGACATCGCTTGGTTCGACCACTACGTCCTCGGCAAACCGATGAACACTCCCGAGACTCCGTAGCGCCGCATGGACATGCGCATTGCCGTAGCGCCGCACTGCCGTGCGCGTTTCACCTGCCGATACAAACGCCAATTTATCGTAGGGGCGGCCCTGTGTGGCCGCCCGCTTCATTCCGGCCGGGCGAGGACGCCCGGCTCGGCGACGC
>JAQTRJ010000340.1 GCA_028711875.1 bacterium
TGTCGATCTCGAATATCTTATATTCCCTTATCGTTTTGGGTGGTGCGCCGCCCAATACTTCAGCGATAGGATTGCGCGGCCCTTCAGTGTTGAATCCAAGCGTTATGAGCCAAAATGGTCCCTCCTCGCTCATGTCGATTTCTTCAACCAGTATGTTCTTGAACTGGTCGCCGTATATTTCGTCGAAATACTTCAGCGCAATCCTTACAGCTTGCTTTGCGTCAATCATGGCTTTCTCCCGTTGTCTTTGAGTGTGGTAATCAAAACCCTTGAGAACACGAACTGTCGATAATCAGTGGTCTTCTGTCGCCCAGATCATCGCACACCATACCCTGTCTTTCTGTTGTTTGGCGGCGAATCTCCAGATTCGCCCCATCGCACTTCCGTGCGCGGCTGCGGGTCGGCTGCAAGCAGCCGACACCGCGGCAAAAACTAGCGTCGGTCTCCGACCGTCGGAATAAAGCGCATATCCATGCGGCGCTACGGGAATTCGCGCACAGCTGTGCGGCGCTACGGCAAACTGCCGTTTGCATCTACGCGGGCGCGATAAATCAGCCTCTACAAAACATTCAGTCACTCTGGGCACCTCGCGATCCCACACGCAGGAGCATGTGGGCTAGTGGTCTGTTGCGCGGGCGTCCGGAATCTCAACACACTGCCGTGTGAAACTACAGGCGGGACACAGCAAGCTGTGTCACTACAGGCGGGCGATGCAATCGGCCTCTACAAAACACACTGACGGGCGGGTTGCGGAATACCTTAACCAGCCCCTACAGGCAAACTGCCGTTTGCGTCAGCTTTCCGCTTTCAGTTGTCAGCTTTTTCCTCCGCGCCCGCGAGATAATCCTCCACGTAGCGGCGGACGCCGTCCTCGATGCTGAGAAACGGAGCGGCGTACCCCGCGCGGCGGAGCTTGGTCATGTCCGCCTGCGTGTGATACTGATATTTTCCGCGAATCTCTTCGGGCATCTCGATGAAGCGAATCTTCGCCGGCAGATTCATGGCCGCGAACAGCGCCCGCGCCAAATCCAGCCACGTCCGCGCAACTCCCGTTCCGCAATTGAACAGTCCGCAAACGTCCGGACGGTCATAGAAAAAGAGCGTCGCCGCCACCGCGTCGCTCACGTAAATGAAATCGCGATCCTGTTCCCCGTCGCGATAGTCGGGCCGATAGGACTTGAACAAGCCACATTCGCCGCTCTGCCGGATTTGACTGTAGGCTTTGTTCACCATCGAGCGCATCGCGCCCTTGTGATCCTCGCCCGGCCCGTACACATTGAAATATTTCAATCCGGCGACGCGCTGAATCGCGCCCGTAGACAGCGCCCAGAGATCGAACTTCAGCTTCGATTTTCCGTAGCCGTTCAGCGGCTGCAGCGTCGGCGTGACCGAATCCTCGTCGCTGTAGCCCCGCGCGCCGTCGCCGTAAGTGGCCGCGCTCGAAGCGTAGATGAAGCGCGCGCCCGTGCGCAGACACCACTCGCACAACTCTCTTGTGTAGCGGTAATTGTTGTCGTCGAGATACGCTTCGTCGGTTTCCGTGGTCGAGCTGCACGCGCCCATATGAAACACCGCGCGCACCGCGGGGACGTTTCCCTCGCGCAAGGTCCTGCGGAACTCCGCTTTATCCGCGTACTCGCGAAAGCGGATCCGATCGAGATTGCGCCGCTTGCCCGGCTTGTCCAGATGATCCACCACGATAATGTCCGCGACGCCGCGGTCATTCAGCGCCTTCACCAAATTGCTGCCGATGAAACCCGCGCCGCCGGTGACAATCACGCGTTCCTCCATAGCGTGTATCCTCTACTTCCGCTCGATGTACGTTTCCTTTTCGAGTTCGGCAACCCAAGTCTTGAAAATTTCGTCCTGTTTCTTCGCGAGCGCCATGCGCTTAATCCGTTCGTAGTCTTCGGCGAACGTGACTTTGCGCGCGAACACGCGATCCGTCACCTTCAAAACGTGCACGCCGAAAACCGTTCGCACCGGCGCGGCCAATTCGCCCTTCTTCAGATTCGCCACCGGATCGCGGAAATCGTCGGGCAGATCGGCCGGCGTGAACCAGCCGAGATCGCCGCCGATCCCCGCCGTCTTCACATCGGTGGAGTATTGCTGGGATAGATCGGCGAAATCCGCTCCGGCGCGCGCCGCTCCGATAATCGAATCGGCGCGCGTTTTTGTCGCGTCCATGTCATGCGCCGTGGGCGCGATCTTAAACAGAATGTGGCTCGTGTTCACCTTCTCGCCGATGCGCTCGTTCAGGCGAATCACGTGCACGCCGAACGGCGAGACGACCGGCGGGGAGATGTCCCCCGGCTCCATCGTGTACGCCGCCGCCTCGTATTCGGGCACGAGATCGCCGCGGTTGGTCGTTCCCAGCGCGCCGCCTTTGGCGGCCGTTCCCGGATCGTCCGAGCTGCGCGTCGCGTAATCCTCGAACGTCACCTGATCAGACAGAATCAAATGACGCACCGAGTCCGCCTTCGCCACGGCCGCGTCAATCGAGACCTGCGAAAGCGAGTCCGCGAGCAGAATATGGGCGATGCGAATCGCGTCTTTCAGTTCGGGAATGGAATCCTGATAAGCGTCCCAGAACCGCTGCACGTCGTTGGGCGTGGCTTTCACGTCCTTCATCTTGTCCTGCCGCACCTTCTCGATCAGCATCCCCTCTTCGACCATCGTGCGGAATTGCCGTTTGAGTTTAGCCAGCGGCATGCCATAATATTCTTC
>JAQTRJ010000341.1 GCA_028711875.1 bacterium
GATCCCATCGCCGCACTGGAGCGGCTGTTCGACACAACGCAACTCAACGGGTAAGCTACATGTCACGCATCATCACGAAACTGAATCACGACGTCCTCCGCAGCACGGCGCGGCGCTGCCGCGAGCGCGGGATTCTCATTCCGACCTTTCGGCAACTGCGCAATCCCGAGACGATTCCGGCGGAGATCCAGAAACGGTTGCCGGGAGTCGGACTCTGGGACGTAAATCCGCTGAATCTGTTCCGCATCACGTGGAAAAACGACATGAAAACGGGACGGTTCGGCGCGGTGAACCGGCTGGAGATTCCGCGCGAGATCACCGGCGTGCGGGCGCGGATCGTCGGTATGGTGGGAAAATATTTTCCGACGGGCGCGCACAAGGTCGGCGCGGCATTCGGCTGCCTCGCGCCACGGCTGGTGAGCGGAAATTTCGATCCGCGCGTGCATAAGGCGGTGTGGCCGTCCACCGGAAATTATTGTCGCGGCGGCGCGTTTGACTGCGCGCTGCTCGGCTGCACGGCGATCGCGATTCTGCCCGCGGAAATGTCGCAAGAGAGATTCACATGGCTGCGCGAGATCGGCGCGGAAGTGATTGTCACGCCGGGCTGCGAATCGAACGTGAAAGAGATTTACGACAAGTGCCACGAACTGCGGCGCGATCCGGCGAACATCATCTTCAACCAGTTCGAGGAGTTCGGGAATTCGATTTATCACTATCAAGTGACGGGACCGGCCATCGCCGAAGTGGTGCACGACTATCCCGGCGCGCGGCTGGCGGGATATATTTCGGCCACGGGATCCGCGGGAACGATTGCGGCGGGAGATTATCTGAAGAAACATTTCGCGGGTCCGTTCACGGTGGCGACGGAAGCGCTGCAATGTCCGACGCTGTACATGAACGGTTTCGGCGGACATCGCATCGAAGGCATCGGCGACAAGCACGTGCCGTGGGTTCACAACGTGCGCAACACCGACGCGGTGGCGGCGATTGACGACGACGAATGCCTGAGGCTGCTGCGGCTGTTCAATGAGGAGGCCGGACTGCGCTATTTGGAGAGCTTGGGAGTGAACGCTGACGTCGCGACGCAGATGCCGCTGCTCGGAATTTCGAGCATCTGCAATCTGCTGGCCGCAATCAAGGCGGCGAACTATTTTGAACTAAGCGAACGCGACCTGATCGTGACGATGTTCACCGACTCGGCCGAGATGTACGCATCGCGGGTGATCGAGCAGCGCGAACAGCGGGGAGCCTACACGCGCGAACAGGCGGCGCTCGATCACGCGGCGGCGCTGCTGGGGCAAAAAACGGACTTTTTCCGGGAGCTGAATTACCGGGACCGCAAGGCGATCCATAACCTGAAATATTACACGTGGGTTGAGCAGCAAGGCAAGACCTACGAAGAGATTCTCGAACAGTGGAATCCGGAATACTGGGAGTCCATCTTCGAGGGCGAGGTGGATTACTTCGACCAATTGATCGAAGAGTTCAACGCGGAGATCGCGCGCGGTTCATGACTGGAATTGCGCAGGACATCGGGGCAGTGGTTCTGGCGGCGGGGCAGGGACGACGCATCGGCCGACCCAAGGCGTTTCTATCGGTGGGGGGAGTGACGTTTCTCCAGCGCGTGCTGCGCACACTGAGCGAAGCGGGGATTTCCAACGTGGTCTGCGTCGTGTCGCCGGCGGTACACGAGACTGTCGAAAGCACACTTCCCGGAGCTCCGCTTGTCGTCAATCCTGATCCCGATTCCGATATGATGACGTCGCTGCGGCTGGGAATCGCGCAACTGTCAGATGGTGAAGGCTGTTTCGCCGTTCCGGTGGATCATCCGTTCGTGCGAGCGGAGACCTATCGGGAATTGATGGCCGTATTCAAGAAGCATCCTGAAGCCGTGGTGCTGCCGGTGTATCAGAAACGCGGCGGTCATCCGGCGCTCTTGCCGCTGCGCTGGGCGCGCGGACTGCCTGATGCCTCTTGGGAAGACGGACTGCGCGGCGCGATGCGCGCGTGCGGCGTCCTTGTGATGCGCACGGCGGTGGACGATCCGGGCGTGCTGCGGAACGTGAACACGCTGTCTGATTTGCCGGAGGGGTGACTTGGGAGAGTCCCCAGCGGGATTGGCATTGCGGCCGGGAGATAAAATCGAGTCGCTTGCGAAGAAAGATGCAGATATCGTTTCTACAAAATTCTGATCCGGTTCACGCGACAGTGCGGATGCATCAGACCGCGCTGGATTTTCTGCGGGAAGAGCGCGGTCTGACCGGAGCGAAAGAAGCCTGCAACGAAGGCGACTGCGGCGCGTGCCTGATCGCCGTGGGACATCTGGACGGTGCGCGGCTGCGCTACCGGACGATGAATTCCTGTCTGCTGCCGGCGACGCGTCTGCACGGAAAACACGTCGTCACGGTGGAGGGATTGGCCGAAGGCGGCGCGCTGCATCCAGTGCAGCAGGCGCTGTTCGATCAGCACGGCGCGCAGTGCGGCTTCTGCACCAGCGGCTTTGTCATGGCGCTGTTTTGCCTGTTTCTTGAGCGTCCGACTCCGACGCGCGAAGACATCCTGCGCGCGCTGGACGGATCGCTCTGCCGCTGCACGGGCTACGCTTCGATTCTACGGGCGGCGGACGCTCTGGCCGCGCGCTGCCGAACCGATGACCGCGTTGTGCGCGCGCTGCGCCCGAGCTATTTCGCGAGCGTTTTTGAGCCGCTCTGCGCGCTGCTTCGGAA
>JAQTRJ010000342.1 GCA_028711875.1 bacterium
AACAGAATCGCCCACAATTCCTCGAAGAGGTAGCGGTTGAGTCTGACGGCCGCGTCGAGCGTGGTGATGACGAATCCTTCGACCATGAGAATCCCGAACACCGTGCCGAGCACGGCGGGAATTCCAAGTCCCTGCCGGAAGAGGTGACCGGCGGCGAGAGAAAAACCAAGAATGGGATTGGATTTCACGGCGGGGTCGCTGGGCCAGACGATCGCCTTGTAGTCACCCATACTGAGTGACGCGCCGACGGCCAGCAGCACGCAGACGGCGAGCAGTGATTCGAGCAGCATGCCATTGTAGCCGACCTTGCGCGCGTCGGTTACGGCAGAAAGCTGTTTGCCGGTCGTTCCACCGGCCACGAGCGAATGAAAACCGGAGATCGCGCCGCAGGCAATGGTGATGAACATCATCGGCCAGATCATACCCAGACTGCGCGCGCCCTCGGCGAGATTGAAATTCGGCATGGAAACCGACAGACCGCCGCCGCCCGCCGAGAGCAGCGAAAGAATCATCAGCGCGATGCCGCCGTAGAGAATCTGCACGTTGATGAAGTCGCGTGGCTGAAGAATCAGCCAGACCGGTGCGCCGGCGGCGAGCAGGACGTAGATGGAAATGATAATCATCCACGTGGTCGGCTCGAGCGACACTGGAAAATGAATTCCCAGAATGACGGACGCGACGCAAATCACCGACGCCATCAGATAGGCGAGCGCCGTGTGAATCCGCACGCGATAGATCAGCCAACCCAGCAAAGGCGAGCAAAGCGTGATGACGATGACACTCATCGAAGCGATCCCGCCGATCCGTCCCATCACCATGCCGTTCACCGTCACCGTCTTCAGGATCGTTTGCGTCTCGCTGACGCCAATCTTGCTCAGCGGCCAGAGCGACGTAAGCGAGATCGCCGTCGCGCTCAGGAACGCCGACGTGACGAGCACGATCATCACGATAGTGAACGCGATGAACAGATTGAAGCCGGCCGTACCGAGCGTCCTCCGCGCCACTTCGGCCATGGATTTTCCGCCCTCACGCATGCTGATGAAGAGCGCGGTGAAGTCGTGCACGGCGCCGATCAGAATGCCGCCGATCACCACCCACAACCAGGCGGGGAGAAAGCCGTAGAGAATCGCCATCGTCGGACCGAGAATGGGACCCGCGCCGGCAATGGCGGAAAAATGATGAGCGAACACGACGTGCCGCTTTGTGGGGACGTAGTCGCGTCCGTCGTTTTTTTCCACGGCCGGAGTCGTGTGCCGGGGATCTTCGCCCAGCGCGCGCGCCACGTAGCGGGCGTAGGTGCGGCTGGCGATGAGAAAAATCGCGGCGGCGATGAGCAGGAAAACGAGTACGTTCATCACAGGCTTAATCCGGAACTATAACGACGTGACGCCGCGGGAAAGACGATAGGGATAGTAGTGCGGAGTCCACATGGCATTGCGGATCAGCTCGGCCAGCCGCTCGTCTGATTCCATCATGCCGATGCCGTCGTCGCGCGCCTGTTTCGCCACCGCCCACGCGACTTCAAACGATACGGTACGAATATCGGTGAGCGGCGGAAGCAGCAATCCGTCGCGGCGCTGCGTCTCGGTGACCATATCGGAAACGGCCGCGCTGGCGGCGTGGAACATGCGGCTGGTGATGCTCGTGGCCTGACAGACGATGGCGCCCAGTCCCATTCCGGGGAAGACGTAAAGATTGTTGCATTGCGAGACGGGAATGGCCCGTCCGTCGGGCGAACGCAGCGGCGGGAACGGACTGCCGGTGGCGATCAGCGCGCGGCCATGGGTGAATTTCAGAATATCATCCGGCGTCGCTTCGCTGCGCGACGTCGGATTTGAGAGACAGAACACGTTCGGGCGCGATGCGTTCTCCGTCATCGCGCGGAGCAGGGATTCGTCGAACAGGCCGGGCTGCGCGGACAGGCCGATCAACGTTGTGATGCGCGCATGTCGTACGACGTCGGCCAGCTGCGGCGCGCGTTCTTTGGAAATCGGCCACGAGGAGATCGCCGCGCGCGATTGCCGAAACGGCTCCTGAAACGGCTCGACGATCATGTCATCCATGAGCAGCCCCGGCAGGTCAATCGCCCAGATGCGGCGGCAGGCTTCCTCGCGCGAGAGACCATCATCGGCTTGTATCATGCCGGCAATGGCGTTGGCGACGCCGCTTCCGGCCTGTCCGAATCCGACAATGGCGATGCGCTCGTCGGCGAAGCGCGCGCCTTTGATGCGAATCGCCGTGCGCAGCGCGGCGGCGGCGGTGGCCCCGGTGCCTTGAATATCGTCGTCGAAGCTGGGCACGCGCTTGGCGTAGCGATCGAGCAGCGTGAAGGCGCGCTGCTTTCCGAAATCCTCCCATTGCACCAGCGCGCGGGGGAAGACGCGGCGCACGCCTTGAATGAAACGCTCGACGACCTCGTAGTACTCGTCGTCTTCGAGACGGCGGCGGCGAATCCCGATGTAGAGCGGATCAGCCAGCAGCTTTTCGTTGTTGGTGCCGACGTCAATGCAGACCGGCAGCGTCGAGGCCGGATGAATCCCTGCCGCCGCTACGTACAGCGCGATCTTGCCGATCGGAATGCCCATGCCGTCGGCGCCGAGGTCGCCGTAGCCGAGAATCCGCTCGCCGTCAGTGGCTACGATCAGCGAGATGTTGGGTAGTCCGACACTCTCGAGAATCCTCTCGATCAGGTTCACGTTTTTGGCGGTAACGTAGA
>JAQTRJ010000343.1 GCA_028711875.1 bacterium
AATTGAATCCCTGCCCAATGGCAGAGCTGGCCATTCCCAGAGCGAGGCCGAACAGAACAAATACGGACTTCAAGTAACTCATACTATAGACCCTCTTTGTCGTATGCGAATAATATATGTCGGAATTCATCGAGAGGCAATGGCAGCGATGAAAGTCCTTAAAAGAATTTGTATCCATAAGTGCGATAAGGCAATGCCCCCTTTGATCCACGCAAGCGGAGGGAGAAGATTCCGGGCACGCGGGGACGCATGCCTCGGCGAGATTCAGGCGGGGACGCATACCTCGGCGAGATTCCGGCAGGGACACAGTCCCTGCTCGGCGAAGAGCGCGCACAGCGGGCAAAGTGGCGAGCCATTGCCGGTCTGGAGACCGACAACGGCGAATCGGAGAGAGAGAAGATTCCGGGCACGCGGGGACGCATGCCTCGGCGAGATTCAAGCGGGGACGCATGCCTCGGCGAGATTCCAACGGGGACGCATGCCTCGGCGAGATTCCGGCAGGGACACAGTCCCTGCTCGGCGACCCCCTGGGAGCGCAGACAGCATCACCGGAGGAACATCATCTTTCGGCAAAGCGTCCGGCCTTCCGCATGCATCCGGATAAAGTACAGACCGCTGGCGCAATCGGCGCACGACCAATTCATGGAATGATGACCCGGCCACATGGTTTGGGAAAGCAGTGTCGCGCGGTGGCGACCCAGCACGTCAAAAACCTCCAACGTCACGAAGGTTCGGCGGGGAAGATCGAACGTGATGCAGGTGGACGGATTAAACGGATTGGGAAAATTCTGATCCAGGGCGAATTCGTCGGGAAATGTCTCGGGAGCTTCGTCCGCAGCCGAGACGCCCGCCGATAGCGGAATCCGCAGCCCACCGCCCACGCTGCACTCAATGATTAAAGTATCCGCAACCAGTTCCACCGTCTGACAGATATATCGTATCGTCACGGGAAAACTCCCGTAAGCTTGAACGGTATCCTCGGGCGGCTGCGGCAAGAGGAAAAATCCGTGGGCGAAGGCCGTGGACTGAATTCGCAAGAACGTGTTTCCCACATTGTGAAGAGTGATGACCGTGTCCACAGTGTCGGACACGGCAACGAATCCCAGATGAACCTCGGCCGGCTCGGCGCGCAGCTCCGTCCAAATCCCATGCGCGGATATCGGCAGCGTCGGATTGCCCGCGTCGCTGACAATCGTGAGAACACCCCGATAGCTCAGCGTATCGGGAAGGGTGCAGGAGTACGGAACCGCGCGAGTTCCATGCGGCGCGATGGTATAGTCATTGGGACTCGTGGGGAAAACCGGATTGTCCGATTGAATGGCTGTGACGTGCAAGGCCGCGCTGGACGGATTGCTGATCCAAATCGTGTCCGATGAAACGTTGCCGATCCAGCGGTCTCCCAAGGGAAGCGAATCTGGCTCCACAGAAATCGCAGGGGGAACATCCGGCGAGAGCTTGAACACCCAGCCTCTGTTCCTGCTTGTTCCGACAACAACATATCCGCTATCGGCGGTTTGCCGAATATCCGCCGCTCGTTCCGTCTGTCCGCCATTAAACGACTGCGTCCAGCTGACTACTCCGCCGGAGTCGGTCTTCACAAGATAGACATCGTTATTGGTCCAGTCAAAAGCCCCGGTCTTGCCGGCAACGATATACCCTCCGTCATAGGTGGACTCTATCGCATAGCAGAGCTCATCAGCGCCATTGGAGATGGCGCGATTCCATGGGCTTGTCCCCGCTGAATCAATGCGTACCAGCCAATAGTCGCCGTTGCCGTATTGCTCGGCCCTGCGGTATCCCGCCAACAGGAATCCGCCATCGGGAGCCTGCGCAGCCGCCATGCCATACTCATAGTTAGCAACGGAGCCGTAGGATTGATCCCAGAGGAGCCAGCCGTCCGCTCCCGTCCTCGCAACCCAAAGGCTGGCACCGGACCCCGACTGCGATCCCGTAAGCAGGAAGCCTCCGTCGCGGGTCAGGGTGAGATCGTTGCATTCCTCGGGGAAAAAAGTCGAACCGTACCGGCGAGTCCAAAGGGTGTCGCCGTTCGCATCCGTCTTCAGCAGCCAGAAATCCGAATTGGTTCGGCTCCACGATCCGCCGATGGCAAAACCGCCGTCCGGGGTCTGCACGACGGCCATCCCGACGTCGCTATTGCTGCTTCCGTAGGAGCGGCTCCAGAGACTATTTCCGTCAGCGTCCGTTCGGACCAGATAGAGGTTTCCACCGGTGCCGAACGAGGCGGTATACCCCACAAGAATGAATCCGCCGTCGGCGGTCTGAAGGATGGAGGCAAAGTTATCGTTGGCCGCGCCGCCATAGGTGCGCGACCATAGGCTGTCGCCGTTCACGTCCAGTTTAATAAGCCAGGCGTCTTGCCCTCCATGTTCCGAGTATGATTCGGTACCGCCGGCAAGGGCATAGCCGCCGTCAGACGTCTGCCTAACGGACGTGAGATAATCAGTGCCGGTGCCGCCCACCACGTGCGACCATTCGATCTGGAGAGCTTGGGTGAGTGAAGGAGTCGCGGACAAAAGCACGAACAACCAGAGCTTCAGGAAGTTCATCACGGAATCCCAGTAAAGGAAAAAAATTTCTGCTCGCAGAACCAGCCAATCTACGGGCTTTTCCGGTGCAAGTCAAGAGCATGCCTGCGTGCGAAAAACAGAAACGCCCGGGGTCGTCTATAGTTGAAAACAAAAAAATGGCCCGAG
>JAQTRJ010000344.1 GCA_028711875.1 bacterium
ACGGTGTTCGGGAGCATGATCGGAGCTTCAACCGGGCCAAGAGTGCCGTTGTAACTGGTCTGCAACCTATTGCCGGCCTGGTCAAATCGAGTGGTGCTGTTCGTGAGCAGCGTGTTGCGCGTGATGCGAACGGCCGACATATCGCGGTATGTCAGAGCGATAACGGCCGTGGTACGGTCGTTCATCCAACTCGCAACCGTCTTGTGCTCTACCACGAACATATTTAGCTCTTCCGCTTCGTGGGAATCGCCAATGTCCGGCACGGCCTCAAGAATGTTTGGAGTGCCCGCCTCCGCGAAAAGGGCGCGGTACATGAGCGTGTTCTGTGGCGTCGGGTCTAATCCTGACACCAGCAGAAAACGAGTCAGCACAGCGCCGTTCGGGCTGTCTTCAAGCCTGCTACCCGCAACCAAATCTTCCTGAATAGTGATGCTCATGGCATGTTGAAGAGGGACTTGAGCGTGTCGGCGAGCATGCCGACGCCCTTGCGAATTTCGTTGATAAAGTCCCCTTGTGCGGTCTTCATCCACGTTTCGGATGATGGCAGCATGAAGCCGCCGAAGCCCTCGCGGCCGCTGGTGACGGCCGCATACGGGATGCTCATACTGTAATCGCGGGCGGCAAGAGCCATCTGCGATTCATAGTTCTCTTGCTTGATCCGCAGTGCTTCGGTGCGCGGCCCTCGGCGCGGATCATTCGCAGCGAGTCGTGCGATGTCTGCCCGCTCTTGCTCGAATCCGGCGAACGCCTCGGCGTATCCTGCTGCCTGGGTTGCGAGAAATTCGCCCTTTGAATCGAATGCGCGCCGTGCCTGCAATGCCTTGCCTTCATAGCTTGATGCCATGCGTCCGGCGCGGGCGGCAATGGTGTTCCCAGCTAGTTCGCGTGCCGCGTTCACCCGCACGGCCGGACCGACTGTAGTATCAAACACCGATAGACTGTCTTTTGCTGATTTCCTGGCGAAATGGGCCTGAATTCTGGCAATCGGATTGTTGGCCTCAACCGCGGCCTGATATGACATATTTGCCTGCGTCCATGCCAGCGACAGCTCTTCGCGCTGAGCGGTGGCAGAGATTTTTGCGGCCTCCATCGGATTCGATTGCAAACTGGCAAGCTGAGCTCCAAGGCCGATGCGGTTGCTCCGAGCTTGGGCACCAGCTTTTGTCACGTCGCGGATGGTCTGTTCTTCATAGCGGATCTGATACTCTCGATTGGCACCATAGATCGGAATTTTACTGGCGATTGATCCCCACAGACCCTCGCGCATTGACGCCAGCTCGCCCATGCGCTGAGCGTTGTGTTGGATTGTTCCAAGGCTGCCCCCTGGTGTAAGAAACTCCCCTGTGGCCGCCCGTTGTGCTTCTAGTCCTGCGATCTGCCCGGAATTCCATTTCGACGCTCCCCAGACGAATGGGGCTGCGATGGCAGCGCCCGCCGCTACAGCGCCAAAGCCGCCCATGCCGCCGAATGCCGCCTTGGCCGCGCCTGACATAGACCCAGCTGAAGCGATCTGCTGTATCCAGCCTCCGCCCTTTTCTCCGGCAAGAAACGCTTTAAATTGGCGTTGCTCCCGATCTTCCCCGAATAGCCGCAGTGCTTGTTCCGGGCCAAGCCGGTTGCGAATTGCGGTGAGGGTTCGGCCGCGTCCCTCGCGGTCGGCAAGCCGCTTGGCGCGGCGGTTGAATTCGGCCTGTACGTTGTCGTCAAACGCCTTGACGCTTTCCTCGGCGCTCAGCCGGGCGGCCCGGCGAATCTCGGTCGTTGACTCGGACTTGATTTTGAAATTCGCTGGCTTCCCCTCCACCTCCTGCTTGGCCTGCTTGACCTCTTTGACGGCCTTCTTGATGTCCGAAGTATCGGCGCTGAAGACGGTGGTCACGCCGCCGCTGAATGATGATCCTTTACTTGCCATTGACGATCCTCTTCAGTGCATCACTATTGGCCGCCAGCGTCCGCGCGATGATCGGCACGGGCGGAATAAACCGACGGCCGTTCTTAGTCATGTGACCGTATTCGATAAACTTGGCCGGGAATGGTGTATGAACGATAGCCACAGGTCCGCCCTCCAACTTCTCACGGATATCGGTTGCGGTCTGTCCCTTGCCGCGCATGGTGTTCTTCTCGGAACGCATCCATTCAATACCCTTGGGGAAGGACCAATCGGCCGGATAGGCCGCCTTTAGCATTGCGGCGAACGTCTCCGCCTGCCGGTCTACGTTCGCTGCAACTTCGGCGAGGAATCTCTCGTGCCAATCGTCAAGACGTTCGGCCATTAGACCACTCCTGGAGCTTGTCCTGCATGGCCTTCCACGTCTGGTAATCCGGCCGCATGTCGAGGCCCATCTGAAACGCCCGTACCGTTTGGACCGCTTCCAAAGCCTCTAAGAACTGCTCTTCCGGCCAGTCCCACGGATCGGGAAGGCCGGGAAAGTAGTGGCGGAGAATCCAGCAGTTTTCACGACTGAACTTCCGATCTAGACCGGCGAGCAGTTGAAGCATTGGGGTTGCTCCGCCTCATCACACTTGGGCTGTGCTGGCGCTGGCGCTGGTAGATCTTCTGGTGATTCGAGCGGCGCGGGCGGTAGTCCTGTCGGACCTACCGTCAAACCCCAAATCTCCGCCACGATCAAGATCGGGTTGTCGATCCGGTCGATGATCGAATCGACCTCGAGCGCAGAATAGTCCGACAGAGCCATTTGCAGGGCGTCAGCCA
>JAQTRJ010000345.1 GCA_028711875.1 bacterium
TCCCGACTCGGAGAGTCCCACACCCGGATGCACGACGTTTACCAGCGTCACGCCGATCAAAACGGAAATGCCGGTGAGCAGAATCGTGAACGCGAGCGTCTTGCCGCCGATCCGTCCGAGCTGGCGAATGTCGCCAAGCTCGGCCACGCCCAGCGCGAGCGCGGAGAAGATGAGCGGAATCACGGCCATGAAGATGATGCGCAGAAAGACCTGGCCGAGCGGCGAGATCACGTTGCGCAGCAGCCAATCGAGCTCGGGATAGTCGCGGAACAGCGCGTTGCAGATCAGCCCGAGCACGATGCCTGTCGCGAGTCCGAGGAAAATCTTGGTGTGTTGCGAGAGAGGAGGTCTGGGCATGGGAAAACCGGAGATAAAGAAGTGAAAGGGTCGGCTGCAAGCAGCCGACACCGCAATTTTTTTTCGAGATAATTATATCTCTTTCGAGCGCACGACCATCATTTTTTCCGCGAGCATATCGCGCAGCGTGAACGGAATGCCGCCGACGCCGAAGCCCGCGTGCTTGTATCCCGCAAACGGCATCCAGTCTACGCGAAACGCCGTGTGATCGTTGACCATCACCGCCGAGGCGCGCAGTCTTGAGTAGCAGCGCAGCGCCGTGTCGAGATCGCGCGTGAAGACCGCCGCCTGAAACGCGTAGGGCACTGTGTTCGCGCGCCGGATTGCGTCATCGAGATCGCGATACGGATAGACGCACACCACCGGCCCGAAGATTTCGTCGCGGCTGACGCGCGCGTCGTCAGGCGGGTCGTAGATCACCGTACACGCGTAGCACGTCTCGCCGATTTTGTCTCCGCCGCAGAGAATCTCTCCGCCGAGTTTCTTCGCTTCCGTCACCCACTCGTGAACGCGCGCGACTTCACTCGTGCGAATGAGCGGGCCGACTTCGGTTTCCACGCGGGTTGGATCTCCGACCTTGAGTTTTTTCGCATGTTCTGCAAGACGATCGGCGAACTCGCGGGCGATGGTCTCGTGCACAAACACGCGCTGCACGGAAACGCAGACCTGTCCCGCGTGATAGTATCCGCCCTTCGCGATCAGCGGCAGCGCGTCACCCAGATCGGCGTCGGCGGCCACGATCACGGGAGCCATGCCGCCGTGCTCCAAAGCGTAGCGTGTGCCGGGCGCGAGTTTTTTCTGCATCTGCCAGCCGACTTCCGCGCTGCCGATGAAGGTGACGAACGCGACGCGCGGATCACTGTACATTTGCTCCGCGACCGCGTGATTCTCGCACACCGCCGCCTGACACCACTCCGCGGGCAGCCCGGCTTCGCGCAGCATCTGAACGAACCGCAGGCACGAGAGCGGCGTGTCGCTGGCCGGTTTCACCAGCACCGGACAGCCCGCCGCCACCGCCGGAGCGACCTGATGGGCGATCAGATTCAGCGGATGATTGAACGCGCTGAGCGCGACGACGACACCGATGGGTTCTTGCTGCGTGAAGGCAAGGCGATTTTTCGACGCGGCATTCACGTTCATCGGCACGACCTTGCCCGCCTCGCTGCGCATGGTCTCGATGCAAATCCGCACGCTGTCCACCGCCCGCACGGCTTCCACCCGCGAATCCGCGAGCGGTTTTCCGCCTTCGCGCGCGGCGTCGAGTGCGAGCTCGTCCACGCGGCTCTTCATGATCTCAGCCAGCCGTTCGAGAATCGCCAGCCGTTCGGGCAGCGGCCGCCAGCCGTCCTGATTTTCATAGAGCGCGTGTGCGGTGGCAAGCGCGCGTTCGAGCGCAGCGGCATCTGCCGTTTCATACGTGGCGATCAGGGCACCGTCGAACGGAGCCGTCACTTGGAGCGGTTTGCCGCGGGTAGCGGCTCCGGGAATCAGCAGAGGAAAGTGGTTTGTCATGAGAATCGCCTCTGTTTTCCTCGCGGGAAAATTGTTTAATTTGTTTAAGGTAAAGATTCCTGAACACAAATGCAACGCGATGGATTACGCTGCGATCACTTGTAACTCCACTTGGCGCGACAACTTGCCGCTTCTGCTTCAGAATCGTTTGCCGATGTCGCGGTGTTTTCGTATGTTGGATCCGCATGCTTGCATGTACGTCATCCATTGAGAATCCCGGAGTTTCCCGATGCCCATCCGCCCTTCGTCTCATCCTGTCCTGTCCCTCCCCAAACCGAAACTCCGCAGCCGCTTTTCCCTCGAGCGCGCGCTTTTCGAACGTCGTTCGATTCGCGAGTTCACGCGGAGTTCGATTGCCCTCGACACTCTCGGGCAGCTGCTCTGGTCGTGTCAGGGTATCACTTCAGAAAACGGTCTGCGCACCGCGCCCTCGGCCGGCGGAATCTCTCCTTTGGAAATCTTTGCCGTCGCCGAGCACGTGTCCGGACTGACCGCGGGAATTTATCGCTATATCCCCGGCCCCGGCGTAAATGAACACCACCTCAGACTTGTGAAAGCCGGACGGTTCGGAGAGGAGATCTTCTCGCTGACCACGCAGCAGGAATTCATCAAGCGCGTCGCGGTGAATATCCTCTTGACCGCCACGACCGAGCGCATGGCAAAAGAGTACGGCACCGACCTTGCGCCCCGTTTCATTCACATGGAAATGGGACACGCCGCGCAGAACGTCCATCTGCAGGCGGAAGCGCTCGGCCTCGGCTCCGTGGCCGTCGGCTATCTGCAGGAAACCAGAATCCGGGAACTTCTCGCCTGCGAAGGAGTTCCGCAATATATGGTCAG
>JAQTRJ010000346.1 GCA_028711875.1 bacterium
GTTCAGGAAGAGGTGGCGACGCTGCAGAAGACGATGGCCGAGATGGATAAAGCCTGGGAGACCGAACGGGACGGCATCATGAAGGCCTATCGCGAGGAGCGGGGCGGACGAATACGCTATGCCGACTCGGTCAACGCGGCTCTCGAGGCGCCCCTGGCAGCCAATGAAATGACCGCCGAGTGGCTCCGCTCCATCAAGCAGAACTATACCGACAACGAACGGAAGACCACACCGGATTCTCCCGAACGGGTGCGCAATTCCATCGCCAACCGTTTGAGCTGGTCGAACGTGCCGGGAGACGCGCGCAACCTGCTTCAGACGTACAATTCGAATCTGGCGGCCGCCTCGCAGGCGCGGCAGGAATTGACCCGCTTCACCGAGGACATCGCGCGAAGCAGCCACCAACCGGACTACTCCGATCAGAAACAGCAACTCGAGTGGCGGCAGCAAGGCCTGACCAGCATGGAAGCGCAACTGGCTGAAGCCTCCAAACAGGCCTCGTGGAAGGTTCACCTGTTTCTGCTCCAATTGCTCTATGCGGCGTTTCGGGTGATCGTTGTAGTCTGGGTTTTGGGTATTGCCCTCCAAGCGGCCTGGCTGGGTGTGGATATTGCCGGCAACGTCCGGGCCATCCGCGATCGTCAGGATACGAATCCTCCGGCGACCCGAGACGAGGGCGGGTGCACTGACGCTTGATACGACCCTGCAGCAAACTGCTGTTTGCATCTACAGGCGGGATGAATCGGCCCCTACAAGACGCTCTGCCGTGCGAAACTGCAAGCGGGACACAGCAAGCTGTGTCACTACAAACGGGAGATGCAATCGGCCCCTCCCCCCTGTTGTTCCCCCCATCGAATGGGGGGAAGCAAGAAGAGACTCCCCTTTGATCCCCCTATTAAAGGAGGGGGAAAGGAAAACAAAAAGCGCCACCCCCGCCGGGTGGCGCTTCATTTTCACACGTGATCCCCCAAGCCGTGACAGGAGAGGAGACAAGCCTGCCGCCGTTTGGTTCTCTCCGTGTTACTTGCGAGCCTTTTCGTAGTTCGCGGCGATTCTATCCCAGTCGAGATTCTTCACGAACGCATCAATGTACGCGCCGCGATTGACCGCGTAATCGAGGAAATAAGCGTGCTCGTAAACGTCGAGCGCGAGAATCGGATGGATGTCCCACGACAGATACGTGTTCTGCGAATCGCCGACCCAGTTCATGAGCCTGCCCGCCGCCGGAAACCAGACCGTCCACGCCCAGCCGCGACCGGAGAGTCCCGACGCCTTGAGGTCTTTGACGAACGCTTCGTAGCTGCCGAAGTCCTTCTCGATCTGCTTCTTCAGTTCGCCCTTCGGCTCGCCGCCGCCGCGCTTGAGGTGCGAGAAATAAATCTCGTGGTTCTGCATGCCGCCGACGGCGAAACTGAGTTCCACCTTCAGCGCGCGCGCATCGCTGAACACCTGATTGGCCGTGGCGAGATCCACCTTGGCGAGTTTCTCCATGACCTCGTTGGATTTATTCACATAGCCATTGTAGAGCTTGAGATGTTCTTCGACGGTCTTTTTGGAAATGCCGTCCAGCTCAAGAATGCCGGGGCCGAAGTCCTTGGAAGTGAAAAGCACGATGCCTCCAGAGAGGTTGCTGAATCTGACTAAACCGATCTAATTGCTTATTACACGCTTTACCTGTCGCGAGGTTCCAGAGCTTGAAAAACAGTGGTTTATAAATACTTACCCAAACAAGCGGTCGGTGTTTGCTCGCTATTGTTGGTATATCTCTTGCCACAAGATAATTAACATGGATAATGTGGTGATTTGAACGAGGAATCGCCGCAACTGCCGCCGGCGCTCACTTCGGATCAGTCTGCCGATAAGGCAAAAGAACCATAAGAAAGCACGGGCCACTTCATGGATGACAGCACCTGGGGAAAAAGCACTGGAATTGCTGCCGCCGCGCTGGCCGAAGGGAAGTACGAAGAAGCCCGGGCGGCCTATTCCGACTTGCTCGCGCAGGCGGAGCATCAATTCGGAACCGGAGATTTGCGGACGGCCGGCTGCCATCAGGCGTTGGGAGAAGCCTACCAGGGGCTGGGCAATGCGGAACACGCCGAGCGGCATTTTCAGCAGGGGGTCACTGTTCTCGAACAGCAGTTGGGGTCAGGGCATCCGATCACCCTGCGGGTCATGACCGCCTTTGGAGCCTTCTACCGCCGCAGCAAGCGCTTTGCCCGAGCCGAATTTCTGCTGCGCCGGGTCTTCCGGCTCTGGGAGCAGCTGCATTCGAAATCGGGACTCGACGTGTGCGAAACGCTGGATGAACTGTCGTTGCTGTATTCCGATCTGGGGCAAACGCGCGAAGCGGAGCGGTTCAAGGATAAAGCGGAGCTGATCCGGCAGCGGGCCAAGGCGCGCGACGAGGAGGAGATGCTGCGGACGATGCTGACGTTCGCCCAGCAGCAGATTCGCAAGCGTAATTGTGGGGAAGCCGAGATGCTGCTGCGGGAAGCGCTGGCGGTGACGGACTCGATGCACAAGCCGAATCATTTGCAGGCGGCGCAGATTCTGATCGAGCTCAGCCAGCTCACGATGACGGACTTGCGGTTCGACGAAGCGGTGTCGCATCTCGAACGCGCGCTGAATATTCTGTGCCAGAGCCTCGGCGACCACGACGCGGCCATCGCCGACCCGTTGCGGCA
>JAQTRJ010000347.1 GCA_028711875.1 bacterium
ATTGGGCAGCATGTAGTCCACGAGCGTTAAATCGGGTCTCGCGGCCAGACACGTTTCCAGCGCGACACACGGGTCCTCGACGGCGACCACCGAGTGTCCCATCATTTCCAGCGACGCCTTCACGACCTCGTTCACTTGTGGGTCATCATCAATCAGTAAAACTCTACTCACGCGCCACTCACGATGTAAAGAGAGAACATGTGATCCAAGCCACTGTAATTCTCCGAGGAAATCGGCAAGATTCGTACCAGCAGGGAAGAGGCGGCGGAGATGCCCAATAAGACCGTTACCAGCGCGATTTCAGGTCATCAAACGGCCTTCGGGCGGGACAATAGGGAAAGAAAATGCCGCCCGAAGGCGGCCGAACGGCAATCAATTGGCGTAGAAGTCGAGGATTCGTTGCCCGGTATCATCGAGTTGGTCATCCGCATCGTAGAAACCCGTTCGAATCCGTTGCTGGATTTCTTCCAGCCGCTCTGTAGAGAGTTCCGGCTCCAGCGCGGCGGCGGATTCTGCGATATCTTTGGAAACTCCCATTATACGGGAAGATAACGATACATCCAGGCGGTCGCCATCGGCATTTCGGGTTTCGCTGGAAGAAGGGGTCGCAGGCGCAGGGGCGGAGCGACCCTGACGGACAGCGTCAAGCCCGTGAACCACCTGATGAACGTCCGGGACTTTCATGGAGAGATCACTCATAGGTTTAACTTGACATGGAAAAATACGCTGCAACCCTTATGCCAACTTGTCGTATAGAGAGTCTTTTTCATAAGTTCTAAATTTCTTTTAGCTTACCTTCACAACGTAGCCTATCGAAGAGCTCATTCCAGGCCTCACGAATGGATTCGAGGGAAAGGATAATCTGCCGGAATTGCCCAGAGTCGCGTTCGGCGTTGGCCACCGTAAGTTTGGTTCCAAGAAACGAGTACATGCGATCCAAATTGGCGGCCGTCTCGCCCCCTCGTTCCAGGTCAAGGCTGCAACGCAATTCACGCAAACACTCATAGGCGGCATCCACCGCCCGGCCTTTGTCCGCCCAGTTGCCGCGCTGCAAATGGGATTCGGCTTCCCGCAGATAGCGGATCGCGCCGTCGCACAGCATGAGCACCAGTTGCGGTTGACTGCAGGCGGCGTCGGCCTGCTTGTAGACGGAATGCGAGGTGTCCAGTTTCATAGTGGTTATAGAACGCTTGACAGGAAATTACTCTGCGATGTCATCTTCGAAATCAGCGTTTCGAGATTGGTAAATTGCCGGCGATATCGCTCCTCGATCACTTCCAGCCGCGACTCCCACGCTTCGATCTGTCGGTCGAGCGATTCGATGGTGTTGTTGATGTCTTCGGTGGCGAAGTGAATAGGACCGCTGTCGGGATCTTGAATGCGGCTGGCTTCCGCCCACAGCGCACCGGACGCTCCCTGCGAAAAGCGAATGGTCGAGTTGACCGTTCCCGGTCCTGAACCGGGATTCGTGAAGCCGAGCACCAATCCCTCCACACTCGTGTCTTCGGCACCCCGAATGAGCTTGCCCTCCACGATCGCCGCTTCGCCGTTGATCGTCGCCGAGGTCATGTTCCCCGACGCGTCGTAATTCACTACCAGCGCATACTCGCCAGAAACGGCTTTTTCGTTCGCGGATACAAAGAATATTTTTCCGTCCGTGGATGAGAACGTCTGGGTGAATAGATCCACGACATCGTCGAAATGGTCATCGAGCGCATCGTCGAGTTCGCTTTGGTCAATCGTCAGGAGACCGCCGCTGGACGAGCGGATTCCGATCACGGCCAGACTGTCATAGAGCGAGCCGTCCGGCAGACCGTTCAGCCGCGTGAGAGTGGCCCCGGTCAGACGCGAACGAATGTCACTCAGGAAGCCGTCGCCGAGCAGCGGCGCGGCGGTTTCATTCTCTTCATCATAGGACGAAAAGTTCTGCAGGTCCCCCATGAGGGCATTGTAGGCATTGATAAAACTCTCGACCTTGGTCTTGACGCCCTCGGTATCATTGCTGATCGCGATATCGAGCGTGGTGCCGGGCGCGGACGAGAGCAGATCGAGGGTCACGCCATCGAGCACGTCGGTGATCGTGTTGGAGGCTTTGTTCATGTAGATGCCGTCCACCCGCACGCGCGCGTCCTGCGCCGCCGTGAGTTGCGGATGAAAGACGTCCACGTCAAACGACTCGCCGCCCGTCAGATCGCCGGCCGCGAACGCGAGCTCGACGCCTTCGGCGACGGCGATGTTGCTTCCGCTGTAGCCGGACGGAATGATGAGCGATCCGGTGTTGCCCAGACTATCCACCCAGTTCACGGTGATGTCGGCCGAGCCGATGGTCTGACTCCCCGATCCGGCCACGGTGAATGTGAACGTTTTATTCAGCGTTCCGCTGTAAGTGCCGGCGGTGGTGATGGCGGAACTGCCGGTCCAGCCGGACTCCGTCTCGGCTTGATCAATGCTCGTCGTCGAGAAATTCAAGTTCGTGGGATTCGAACTGATGACCACCTCATTTTCCACTCCAGTAGCGTTGCCGGTGATCACCAGGCGGTATGGATTGGAACCGGAGCCGTCGTCAAGGATCGAGGCCGTCACCAGATCGTCGTTGTCGGGCGATCCGTTGATCAGATCGCGAAGCTGTTCGAGCGTGGTCCCCGCCGAGAGATCAGCGTCGGCGATCGTGATGGTGTCG
>JAQTRJ010000348.1 GCA_028711875.1 bacterium
GATCCAAGAGTGTTTGTCTTTTTAGAAGAAATATACGCTCTGCCCAATAACAATCCAATTCAACCTTTTGAAGTGACCGACGAAATAACGAACTTTTTGAAGGAGCAGTGGGCTGGTCTGTTCCAACGTTTTTTACAAGAGCGAACACGAATGAAGGAATACGAAGCTCTTGAAAGCTTGCGTGCGACAGCAGATACACTGAATCGAATGGTGAGCTATTTAGTCGAACAACGCGAGAAAGGAGATAAAACAATATCTGACATTCTCTTGTCTAGTCACCCAGTGTTTGATGCATTGCGAAAGATTACGAGGACTCCTTATAGAATATTCTTCACTACTCACAAGGAAATGGAGGAGTGGCTCAATGCGCGCTCATATGTCCAAGTTATCGAACTTGACCTAGAAGAAGGCAGCAATGACTATGAGGAATGGCAAAGGGCAGATGAACTAGCCAAGAAGACCTTCACTCTGAAAATAAAAAGGAACCTTTTTGATGAGAATCAACGGTTGAGAATCCTTTCTCCCGACGAGAAGATTGAAGATTATGTGTCATTAGAGACGTCGAAGTTTGTAACTCCTGAAGATGAAGACCTTCCTTTCTAGCCATAATGCTCGTCACTAAAACTCTTCAACTCTTCATTCTCGCCTCCGGCAGCCGCGCCAACGCGATCTGTCTGAAAACGGAGCGGCAGACGATTCTGATTGACGCGGGTCTCGGCGTGCGCTCGATGCTGCCCGCGCTGGCCTATATCGGTGTGCGGCCCGACGAACTTGACGCGATTCTGCTCACGCATGAGCATACTGACCACGTGCGCGGCTTGACGTCATTGCTTGCGCGGACACGGGCGCGGATTTTCGCGTCGCCGGGGACGCTCGACCGCGTGGACTACATGCTGCCGCAGCGCACGACCATCGTGCCGATGCGCCGCGACACCGCCCTGATCGGCGAACTCTGCGTGAAACCGATTGCCGTTCCGCACGACGCCGTCGAGCCGCTGGCCTTTCACATCACGGCCGGCGATCATCGCATCACCATCGCCACCGATCTCGGCGAGGTTCCGCGCGAATTGCAGACCGCGCTCGCGCATTCGACCGCGGCCGTGTTCGAGAGCAATCACGACGAAGAGATGCTGCGCGCGGGATCGTATCCGGAGCTGCTGAAAGAGCGAATCGCGTCGCGACTCGGCCATCTCTCAAATCGTCAGAGCGCCGCCGCGCTGGCCGAGTGTAAAGGCAACGGACTGCGCACGGTGGTGCTGGCGCACATTTCCGACGAAAACAATCATCCCGCGCTCGCCCGCGACGCCGTGCAGCCTGTCTTGGAATGGGAAGTGAATCTGCATACGACGTCCCGCGCCGCGGCCGGGCCGTTTCTGTCGCTGTAGAGCGCATCTTTGAAATATCAGTGGAGATTTCTCATGGCAACTCGTGACAACGATGCTACCCCCCACTTTCCCCCCTTATGCTAAGGGGGGATGAAGGGGGGTCAGAGCCTTGCCGTGAAATCTTTCTCCGAACGGTTTCGAGACAAGTATAAGCAACCAAAACGAATATAATTTCTGGAGACAACCCATGCGCACCCTGACCACTCTGACTCTGGCCGTGTTCGTCATTTTTGCCGCCTGCAAGCGGGCCGAAAACAAATCCGCGCAGCCGGAGCAGACACAAACTCAAACGGAGACCATGAAACAAGCAGAACCCAGCGGCAAGCTGCAAAAATTCCCGGCCGACTACCCGATTACCGGCGACAGCGTGGCGGTCATCGCCGTCGAGCAGGAAGGCGTCGGCCCGCTCGGCACGTTGGTGATCGAATTCTACGCGGACAAGGCTCCCAATCACGTCCGCAATTTCAAGTGGCTGGCCGATCACAAATTCTATGACGGCACCAAGTTCCACCGCGTGATCAAGAATTTCATGATTCAGGGCGGCGATCCGCAAGGCACCGGCACGGGCGGCCCGGGCTGGAACGTGGATGCCGAATTCAACGACGTCAGCCACGTGAAGGGCGTGCTCTCGATGGCGCGCTCGCAAGACCCGAACAGCGCCGGTTCGCAGTTCTTCATCTGCCACGGCAGTCCGAGTCATCTCGATCATCAATACACCGCCTTCGGAAAAGTCGTCAAGGGACTCGAGGTGGTGGACAAAGTGGCGGCCGTGCCGGTCGGCGGTCCGCAAAAATCCACGCCGCTGCAGAATGTCATCATGACCTCCGTGACCATCGTGCCGCGCGCCGAAGCAATGCCGAAGTAGGATTTCCGCATCTCTCTCTCCGGGCAGGGCGTCCGCGCCCTGCCCGGACGCCATCGTTCAAGGAGATAAGACGTGCCCGATAAAAAACACGTGCTGGTGATTGAGGACGACGGCGCGCTGTGCGCGCAGCTCGGACTGATCGTCGAATACTTCGGCTACGATTATTCGCTGGCCGCCAGTTGCGCGGAAGCCCGAACGAAATTCCGCGAGCGCAAACCCGACGTGGTGCTGTCCGATTTTTATCTTCCCGACGGCACCGGCGTGGATCTGCTCCACGAGTTCCACAAGACCGACAAGACTCTGCCGGTGATTATCTTGACCGGCCTCCCGTCGCCGGAAGCGATTCGCGAGACGCTGCTCGAAGGCGGCTACACGTACCTTGCCAAGCCGGTGGATCTCATTCAGCTGCGCACGCTGCTCGCGCGCGC
>JAQTRJ010000049.1:0-5158 GCA_028711875.1 bacterium
ACCGGAGCCGTGATATCCTCGTAGCACGTGACCGCGTCCTGCCGATCGCTGGGTTGATAGGTGAACCAGCTGTCATCCGACGAATAACTGGGATTGCCGCGATCCAGCACGTAGCCGTAGAGTCCGTCGCGCGACGCGCCCAGCCAAATCCGATCGAGCGGGTCCACCACGACCTCTTCCACTTCATAATAGCCGGTCGGATTCGGATTCGGAGTGTAGTACTCCCACGGATCGTCGTTGTTGCCGCGGGCGATCCACGCCGCTGGGACTCGCACCAACGGCAGATGGGAACGCGCGAGACGGTTGGTGATGTAGATGTCGCCGCCCGCGCTGCGCGCCACCCGGCTGACCACGTAGTTCGGATCGCCGGGAATCCCCGTGAACCGCGGCGTGTCTCCCGCGAAACCCAAACTGTCCAGAGTGTTGAACACGATCAGCGTGTCTTCGGTGAACCAGCCGGTCCCGCCGCCAAAGGTTGACGCCCACGCCTGATTTCCGTTATCTATGGCAATCGCCGTCACGTCCGTCTGAAAATACGGATGAGAATACCCGGAGGAACGCGTGTAATTCGTCCACCGGTCGCCGTCCAGCTGGTAAACACCCGATGTGTAGCCGCTGCCGCCCGCCCACAGGCGTCCGCGTCCATCCACGGCCAGCGCGGTAATCAGATTGCCACCGATCCCCGGTGCGCTCCGCGGAGTCGCGAAATGACGGGTGGGCGCGTCGCCCGTTTGAAACGAGACTCCACCGCTGCCCAGATCGTTGTCGCCGATCCCCGCGAACCATTCGCCCGTCGTCTCGTCGCAGACCAGATCGCGAATCCGTCCCAAATTCACCGTGTCCATCGCCGTCCACTGGCAGTCCGGCGGCGCGCCCGTCAGCCGATAGACGGTCGTTGCGGTGGCCGCCGCGAGTTCGTTTGCGCCGCACGCCGCCACGGCCGTCACGCCCGGAAGCACGGACTGACAGACAAAATCCGTCCCGTCGAACGCCGACACGTAGGACGGCGTGATGATCCACAGCAGGGAATCCGCGCCGAATCCGCGTACGTCGTTTTCGGGAAGCCCGCCGCCGCTGGAAATCACTTCCCACGCTTCGGTGGGACTAAAATTCGTCTGGTCGAGCCGCGCCCGCGCTATGCCGAACGACGTGCCCGCGTACAGATAACCGTCGTAAATCGCGAGACACGCGACCCGCGTTTCGCCGGGAAAGCTGCCCACCGCCTTGATCGGCTCCAGCACCCGGTAGTTATCCACCACGCTGTAATAAGTGAAGCGATAGATGCCGTTGTTCGCCGCCACGAACACGTCCTCGCCCTGCGCCAGAATCTCCGTGATCTCGAAAACTTCGTTCTGCAAATCCACGATCTGGCGAACCTGTCCGCTTTCGGGATGAATCCGGCTGATCCGCGCGTCGGACAGTCCGGCCCAAATGAATCCGTGCACGTCCTGTCCCACCGCCACGCACGCGTTCATCGCCAATCCGCGCGTGTTGGTGTACACCTCGAACGCGCCGGTCGCCGGATCGTAGCTGGACAGTCCGCCGGTCGTCGCCATCCAGACCGTGCCATCGCGCAGCATGACGTCCATGACGTCCGACGTCGAAGTGTGCGTCGTCCAATCGTAGGCGTAGCCGAAACAGAGCAGCGGGAACAGGCTCGCTGCCAGCGCGAGTGTGAGAAACCTCATAGCTGGGGTCCTTGCCGATGAATGATGGGAGTGCGCTTCACAATGGTCACAAGGACGATGGCTTCTCTCCCAATGCGGACAACAATCGCACCATCTCAATCGCCGCCCGCGCGGCGTCCGCTCCCTTATTGCCGATTTTTCCTCCGGCCCGCTCGTAAGCCTGCTCGACGGTCTCCGTGGTCAGCACCCCGAACGCGACCGGCGTGCCGCTCTCCATTCCCGCTCTCAAAATTCCCGTGGCCGCGCCGTCGGACACAAAATCGAAGTGCGGCGTTTCCCCGCGCACCACCGCGCCCAAACAGATCACCGCCGATACGTCTCTGCGCCGCGCCGCCGTCTGAGCCGCCAGCGGCAGTTCGAACGATCCCGGCACCCACGCCACCTCGATATCATCGTCCTGCGCTCCGTGCTCGCGCAGCGCGCCCAGCGCTCCGTCCAGCAGCGCACGGCCGATGTCTTCATGGAAACGCGCGCACAAGATCACGAACCGCAGCCCCTTCGCATCACGCGATGCGGGAATCTCTTTCGCCATCTATTTTTTCTCCAGTGCGGTTTGCGCCGACTCGCCGAGCAGACTCGCCGCGAATTTTTCAGCGTCAAACGGCGCCAGGTCCTCGATGCCCTCGCCGAATCCCACGTAGCGAATGGGAATCCCCAGCCGCCGCGAAATCGAGAGCAGCACCCCGCCTTTGGCCGTGCCGTCAATTTTCGTCAGCACCAGTCCCGTGATCGGAGACGCCTTCGTAAATTCCAGCGCCTGATTCACTCCGTTCTGTCCGGTGGTGGCGTCCAGCACCAGCAGCGCCTCGTGCGGCGCGCTGTCCAGCTTCTTTTTTAACACTCGCGACAGCTTCTCGAGTTCCTTCATCAGGTTCGCTTTGTTGTGCAGCCGTCCGGCGGTGTCAATGAGCAGGACGTCGGCGTTGCGGCTGAGGGCGGCTTCCAGCGCGTCGAACGCGACGGCCGCCGAATCCCCGCCTGCGGCTCCCGCGATCAGCTGCACCCCCGAACGCTCCGCCCAAATCTGCAGCTGCTCGATGGCCGCTGCGCGGAACGTGTCCGCCGCCGCCACCACCACGGACTGACCTTGGCCTTTGTAAAACTGCGCGAGTTTGCCGACGGTCGTGGTCTTGCCCGTTCCGTTCACTCCCACCACCAGCACCACGTGCGGATGGTACATTTCCCCCGCGCGTCCTTGCGCCTGCCGCAGCATGTCCACGATCCGTTCGCGCAGCAGCAGTTCGGGAGCGGTCTTGCCGCCGTCGGCGCACGCCGACGCCTTCAGCTGCGCGAGCAAATCTTCCGTGGTCTCCACTCCCACGTCGGCGGCCAGCAGCACGTCCTCGAGTTCGGAAAGGAGCGCGTCGTCGAGCACGCGCCCCGGCGTGAACACGGCCGAGATTTTCTCGCCCAGCGCTTCCCGCGTCTTCTGAAATGCCCGTTTCAGGCGATCGAACAATCCCATCCCGTCAGGCTCCCGTGAACGGTTCCGTGTTGGCCGCGCCCCACTGAAGCTTGGCGCGCAGGACGTGGTAAAAATCCCGATCCGTGGCGATCGCCATCAGCGTGGACGTCGCCGCGCGGCTGACCCGAATCACTTCCCCGCCGTCCAGCGACCGCACAATATCCCCGTCCGCCGACAGCATCGCCGGCTCGTGCGAGCGAAACTCGACCGTCCGGTGCGCCGAAATCACGACCGGCCGCATGGTCAGCGTGTGCGGGCAAATCGGCGTCACGAGCATCACCTGCAGCGTCGGTTCCACGATCGGCCCGCCCGCCGACAGCGTGTACGCCGTCGAACCGGTGGGCGTGGCCACGATCAAACCGTCGCAGCGATAGGTCGTGACCGCCTTGCCGTCAATCATGACGTCAATCGGCAGCGTGCGAAACGTCGCGGAGTGTCCGACGATGATGTCGTTCAGCGCGCAGCACGTTTCGTCGTTCTCAAGATCCACGCTCGCCGTCAGCCGCATGCGCTCCTCAATAACGAACCGTCCCGCCAGCAACCGGTCCAGCACCCGCGGCAGATCGTCCACGCCCACGTCCGTCAGGTACCCCAGTCCCGGCCCCAAATTCACTCCCATAATCGGCACCCGCCGCTCGCCGATGATTCGCGCCGTTCGCAGCAGCGTGCCATCGCCGCCGAAACTCAGAATCACGGTGGCGATTTCCGGAATCCGCTCCGCCGCGGCGATTTGATCGGGGGCCAGCCCCAGTCCTTCGGCCAGCGACTGTTCCATGACGAACCGTGCCCGCCGCTTGCCCAAGCCCGTCACCACCCACGGCAGCACCTCCCGCAGAGTGGGCTTGGACACATTCCCCATAATCCCTATCGCAAAACGTTCCATGCGCATGCGCCGCGTTTCTGATTTCTAATGTCTCATTCCAGATTTTCCGCGCGGGCGTCCAGAATCTCGTCTCTGATAAATAACACTGTCATTCTGGACACCGCGCCTTCAGACCGTCAGCGTTTCAGAATGTCGGCTTTCTGTTTTGCGCGGGCGTCCAGAATCTCGCTTTGGGTTACCGTGTCTCGTTTCCCGTCTCGTCCTCATCACGGGCGATCTGCCGCAGCGCCTGCTCGGCCATCTTGAGTTTCCCTTCGCAATAGGCGATGAGCCGGCGGCCTTCCTCGAACGACTTCACCGACTGCTCGAGTGGAACCTCGCCCGCTTCGAGTCCTGCCACCAGCGCTTCAAGCCGCGTGATCGCTTCCTCGAAAGATCCCGGCTCAGCGGTTTCGCCCGCTGTTCGTTTAGGCTTTTCGGCCATAGCTGGAATTCTCCTCCCGCACCGCTTTCACTTCCGTGTCCACTTCGCCGCGTGCCAGCGACAACGTCACGAGTCCGCCGATGTTCAGCGCGGCGGCTTCCCGCACCACCCGCCCGTCTGGGTCGCGCGCAATCGCGTAGCCCCGTTCGAGCACCCGCTGCGGACTGAGCACGCCCGCCAGTTCGCGCAGCCGTTCGAGCTGCGTCCATCGTTCCGACACCGAGCGCGCGCTGGCCGCCGCAAATCTCGCGCGAAGTTCGTCCAGCCGCTGCCCCGCCATGTGTACCAGAGTCATCGGCTGGCGGAGCGCCCAATGCCGCGCCAACGCCTGCACCCGCTCGCGCTGCGACCGTAAAGAGGTCGCCCGGTGCATCTCCAGCCGCCGCGCCAGTTGCATCACCCGCTTGGCGATTTCTGCGCGGTCGGGCAGAATAATCTCCAGAGCCGCCGACGGCGTCGGTGCGCGCACGTCCGCCGCAAAATCGGCTACGGTCACGTCCACTTCGTGCCCCACCGCCGAGACCACCGGAATCGGACAGCGATGGATCGCCCGGGCCACGATCTCTTCGTTGAATGCCCACAAATCTTCGAGCGATCCGCCGCCGCGGCCAACCACGATCACGTCCACTCCGCCGTCGCGTCCGAAGCGGTCCAGCGCCGCCGCGATCTCTTCGGCCGCGCCCTCGCCCTGCACCTTG
>JAQTRJ010000049.1:5168-10369 GCA_028711875.1 bacterium
CGCCGGCCAACGCCGTGCCGCCACCGTCCGCATGTCGTGCAGCGCCGCTCCGTCGGCGGACGTCACCAGACCGATCACCTCGGCGAACGCAGGCAGCGGCTTCTTGCGCGCGGACTCGAACAGCCCTTCCGCTTTCAGCCGCGCCACGAGCTCCTCGAATCGCCGCTGCAAGTCGCCGATTCCCGCCGGGCGCAGCATCGCCACGATCAGCTGATAGCGTCCCGCCGGTTCGTACACTTCCAAATTTCCCCACGCCTGTACCTTCAGGCCGTCCTGCGGCGCGAACGCGAGCCGCGTAGCGCTCTGCCGCCACATCGCGCACGACAACTGTGCGCCGCCGTCTTTCAGAGTAAAATAATGATGGCCGGAGGTGTGCCGTTTGTATCCGGAGATCTCCCCCTCGATCCAGAGGGTGCCGAAACCATCACGGATCACCCGCTTGATCTCGCGGGTGATCTCCGTGACGGTATAGATTTTTTCTTGAGGCATCGGACGGGAGCGGCGGCGAAACGCCGCGAGAGGGGAGTTTACAAAAACGGAAGGGCCTCATCGAAACAAGGCCCATCCGGCAACCACGGCTCCATTTCCCGGTAAGCTGGCTGAACCCGGTACTGCAGATCAGCGAAGTTTCTTCTTGTGACGATTCTTGCGCAAGCGTTTCTTGCGTTTATGCGTAGCCATCTTATGGCGCTTGCGCTTCCTTCCACAGGGCAAAGGCGGTTCTCCTTTCGGCTCTCACGCTCCCGCGGAACGCGAGGGGTTACAGTGTATTTGAAAAAAAATGGGGTTCGTTGTCCGTCATCCGCTCCGGCCGCGATGGAGTCCGTCCCCACCGCCGGCGGGACGGAAAAATCCCACGGTCAAATTCGGCGACTACGCCCGCTCGATCTGTCCGGGTTCGAGGTCGCCCATCCGCTGCCGGAATTCCGCCGACGGCACGAACACCGCCGTCGGACGATCCGGCAAGTCAATCTCATGAATGCCGTCCGGCGTCCTGAGGTGCCGTCCCTTGCGGTTCACCGGCTTCCATACGCCGAAGCGGCGCAGTTCCACGCGCTGACCGCTGGATACCGCCTCCATCACCAGCGCCAGAAAGCCGTCCACCACCGCCTGAACTTCGGGCTTAGGCAGCCCTACGCCGTCCGATAACCGATCAACCAGATCGTGCTTGGTCATGGAAGGTTCCTCCAGAATTCGTCTGTGAGAACCGCCGTCGTCCAGCGCATCCCGCCCGGTCTCTGTCCGCTATCTCAATGCCCCGCTTTCGCCGCAGGGGTGTGCTAATTCCTGTCCACGATCAGCTGCTGACCCGGAAAAATCCGGCTGCGCTTGTTCAGCTTGTTCCACGCTAGGATCCGCTCGTAGTCCTGTCCATAGGCCTGAGCAATGGACCAGACCGTATCCCCCGGCTGCACCGTGTGGACCTTGCTGCCGCCTTTGCCGCTGGCCAGCGCCTGTCCCCCGTCCACACGAATCCGCAGTTTCTGTCCCGGCTGAATCTCATTGGCATTCCGGATCGAGTTCTGCCGGCAGATCTCGCTGACCGAGACTCCAATCTCGCGCGCAATCTTCCCCAGCGTCTCGCCCCGATGCACCGTATACAGAATCTCATGATCGCCGCTGAGTGCCGTGTTGTTCAGCGCGGCGGTCTTCGGCGCGGATTTCGGTGAGGGAGATTCCGCCCCGCCCGACGCCAGCTGCGCCACGGGCACCACGATTCTCTGTCCGATCCGAAGCTTGTTCGCCTTCACTCCCCGATTCTCGGGCTGCGCCGTGATCGCGGACACCGTGGTTCCGTACTTCTGCGCGATCCGGCCCAGCGTTTCCCCCTTGCGAACATAGTGCGTGGTCGTCGGCTTCACGACCGTCTCCGGCATGGACGCCAGCCGCAGCGCGAAATCGTCCCGCCCGGCGCGCGGCAGCCGCACGGTATTTGAGTGATCCTTGCGCGTCACGCCCCGCACGTATTCCGGATTGAGGTCCTTCACCGTCCGCCCGTCGTGCCCGGCGGCTTCCGCGATTTGCTCAAGCCTGTAGGCTCCCTCCACCGTGATCCGCTCGCACTCGAACGGCATCTCGCGCGGCACCGGCGGGAAGCCGTACTTCTCCGGATTCTCGCAAATCGTCCGCGCCGCCAGATAGGCCGGAACGTAGCCGCGCGTTTGACGCGGCAGGCGCGTCATCTTCCAGTAGTCGCTGCCGTATTTCTTGATCTCGCGCTGAATGCGCATCTCCCCGCAATTGTACGCCGCGAACGCCAGATACCAGTCCCCGAACATGTCGTAGAGCGTCCGCAGATAGCGGCAAGCGGCCCGCGTCGAAGCCTCGACGTGCATCCGCTCGTCATAGACCGAATTGACCTGCAGACCGTAATTGCGTCCCGTTGAGGGGATAAATTGCCAGACCCCGGCCGCGTGCGCGTAGGAATAAGCCCGCGGATTCAGTCCCGATTCGATCATCGCCAAATACATGACCTCGTCGGGAATCCCCTCCTCACGCAGAATCGGCCGCAGCCGCGGAAAATAGATCGCTGACCGCTCCATCCACCGCAACATGACGTTGCGGCCCTTGTTCATGAAAAAGTTGAGTTGATCGGCGACCTTCGCGTTCATCACCAGAGGAACCGACGGCAGTGGCGGAGCATTGGGAACGATCTCCACCGGAATCTCGACGCGATCCTCGCCGGTTTCGCTCAGCAGATCGTCGTCCAACTCCCCTTCCCCCTCCGTGCTGGCTTCAAGCACCGCTTCCGGTCCGGCTCCGTCCGGAAGCTGATCTAGCGTCGCCAAAAATGCGTCGTAACTCTTCAGCACCTTCCGTTGAAACGCCAGCGCCCGCTGAGTAGGAATTTCGATCGAGGCCAGATCGAGCGATCCCAGAATATCCATGGTCGCTTCAAAATGGTAGACCGCTCCTTCCGCATTCCTGCGTCCCTGCTCCTTCAGCGCCTGCGCATAGGTCTGCTGAGCCAGATTCCATTTCTCGCGTTCGGTCAGCTTCGAAAGATCATAGGTGGGACGGGTTGTGGTGTTCCCGTTCGGCGATGTCCGTGCGGTTGTGGACATGCTGGCGCATCCGCTCAACAAAAATGCCGCCAGCACGGCCGTGGCCGCGAGGGTCAAGAAGAATGATTTCATGATGCTCCGAAGGCTTCTGGGTCTTCGGGCTGGGCGCCGCAGATCGTCCCAACCAAAGAGGATACAGTAACTTATCTCAGTTCGTTTGAGGGCATTCTTACCCTTCCTACCTAAACGTTTGAATGTAGCCATTTTTCGCTGTTAAATCAACTCGTTCAATCAGCCGTCTCTATGCTCTTCGCGCTGTCAAGTTGATGAACAATGCGAAGAGATGAGATTTCTTCACCCCTAAGCTATTTACTCACCAACGATTGTTCCACACGCCTCTTGCTCAATCTGTTTCAACTTCGATCGCCCGAGGGTTTGCACCTTTGACCATTCCGCTGTATATTTATTGTCTCGGTGGCGTTTTTTTCTCCCAAAAACAATGGACTTCGAGCTTCACACCCGTCTTGGCGGCATTCTTCAGCAGATCAGTGAGTCCTGCTCCCGCGCCCGGCGGGCGGCCTCAGAGATCACGGTCGTCGCCATCACCAAGACCCACCCCGGTTCCTCTATAAGCAATGCCTATGCCTTAGGCGTGCGTCATTTCGGGGAAAATCGCGCACAGGAACTTATTGAAAAATATAGTGATATTTGCTCATCGCCAAACTATTTAGATATTGCTGTACACTTTGTTGGACACCTGCAATCCAACAAGGTCCGCAAAGTCATTCCAATAATCTGGAGTGTGGACAGTGTGGACAGCGTGAGTCTGGCAGAGGGAATCAGCCTCGTTTCCGGGGAACTGGGAAAAACCACTCGTGTTCTTTTGGAGGTCAACACCTCCGGCGAACCACAGAAATTCGGCGTGTCTCCCGACGAGCTGTTGCCTCTGGCCGAGCGGATTCTGCCTCTTCCCCATCTGAGGCTTGCCGGCCTGATGACCGTCGGCCCCAACGTGGATGACGAATCCTCCATCCGCCGGAGTTTTGTCGCTTTGCGAGAGAGCTTCGAGAGGATCCGACAAAAACTGAATCCGCCGTACTGGTCCACACTCTCGATGGGCATGTCGGGCGACTACCCCATCGCCATCGAGGAAGGCGCGACCGAAATCCGCCTCGGCACGGCTCTGTTCGGCGCACGAAGTTAAACTCGCCGAGCAGGGACTGTGTCCCTGCCGGAAGCTCCTGGAGCCGCGCACGGCTGTGCGACTGTTCTCGCCGAGCAGGGCGTCCCCGCCCGGCCGGAACTGACATGAATCCCGCCGTTGTCGGTCTCCAGACCGGCAATGGCCATGTGCCGCCGCGGCGAATCTCCAGATTCGCCCGAACGAATCCGCCGAGCCGGGTTCAGCGCAGATCATCTGACACACACGAACACCGTCTCCGCGCGTAACCCGGCCGGAACGAACCGACACCAACACATCGAGATAGCTCATGAGCCTTTCTCCCGTGGACATCGCCAAGCACGAATTCGGCCGAGCGCTGCGCGGATTCAATCCAACCGAGGTCCAGGCGTTTCTCGATCGCGTGGCCGACGAGATCGCCGATCTCCAGTCGCAGGTCACGTCACTCGCCGAGCAAAATCGCGTGTATGCGGCCAAGCTCGCCGCCTATCAGGAAATGGAACAGAACCTGCGCGACTCGCTCGTCGCCACGCAGGAGAGCCAGAAATCCGCGCGCGATCTGGCCGAGCAGGAGCGGCAGCAAATTCTCCGCGAGGCTCACGCCGACGCCGCGCAGATCAAGTTCGAGGTCGAGCGCGAGATGATTTCCTTCCGCGAAGAACTCCGCGCGCTGCGCCTGCACCGCGACGCGTTCGTCAAGCGTCTCCGCTTTTTATTGCGTTCGCAGTCTGATCTGATAGATGTAATCGAACAGGAATCCCCCGAGGTCTCCGATGACGGATCTACCGAAACAAATCGCTGAAACCGCCGCCGCGCTGAAGCCGCACATCAAGCACCCGCCCGAAATCGGAATTATTCTCGGCACGGGACTCGGCGGGCTGGCCAAAGAAATTCAATCCGAAGCCGTGATTCCCTATCAGGAAATCCCGCACTTCGTCCACTCCACCGTCGAGGGCCACGCCGGCAAACTGCATTTCGGCATGTTGGCGGGCAAGGCGGTCATGGCCATGCAGGGG
>JAQTRJ010000349.1 GCA_028711875.1 bacterium
ACCATGTGTCGCCGCGGGATGCGTCCTTTGCTCTCGCGTGCCCGGCTGAGACAGTAAGCGGGGCAGGTGAAGATGGAAGACACCTGCTGCCGCGAGCGTGGCTCGATCATTTGCATATTGATGGGTCGGCTGCAAGCAGCCGACACCGCGCTGAAAGGGTGACTCTCCGCCGCGAGCGTGGCTCGATCATTTGCATATTGATGGGTGCAAGCAGCCGACACCGCGCTGAAAGTTCTATTATCGCCGTTGTCGGTCTCCAGACCGGCAATGGCGCCATTGCGACTCTGGAGAGTCACAACGGCGATCACTCCACCCATGTGTTCACCGATCTCGGGCGCGAGCGGAGGACTTGGCCTGACTGACGCGGGCGTTGACCAGCGCGATCCCGCCGATCACCAGCAGGCCGCCCGCGAAGACCCGCCAGTCGGGTTGCTCGCCGAGGAAGATCACCCCGAGAATGACCGCCGTGACGGGGAACGCATACGTCACCAGCGCCGAGCGCGTCGCGCCCCAGGCGTGGATCAGGTACACGCCGGCCATATAGGAAAGGCCGGTGCTGAGAATCCCCATCCATGAACAGGCCAGCCACGTTTGCGGACGGACGGGAATCGCGAACGGATGCTCGACGGCAAGCGCCACGGGAAACACGAGACCCCATGCCACACTGAGCGCGACGGCGGCAATTTGCACCGAATGGAGTCCCTGCAGACGTCGCCTTATCAAAATTACGCCGACAGAATAGCAAATGGCGGCCGCGACGACGCCAAGCTGTCCCCACAGACTGCCCTCGAACCCCCGCGGGCCGAGGTCGCGCGAAACCAGCAGCACCAGCCCGGCGAAGCCCGTCACGAGACCGATGACCCGCGCGAGCGTCATGCGGTCATCGGCGAGAAAGAAGTGGGCGAGGACCATCGTGTAGAGCGGCATGGAGCCGTTGAGAATTCCCGCGAGTCCCGAGTCAATCCGGGTTTCCGCCCACGAGATGAGCACGAACGGCACCGCCGTGTAGATGACGCCGAGCAGGATCATCGCCCTGAGCTGGGGCGGAGAAAAAGTGAGCCGCAGCCGGAGGAAATACACTAAGAGCCAGACGGTGGCGCAGCCGAAGGCCACGCGGTAGCTGACCAGCGTGAACGGGCCGATTTCCTCGAGAGCGATCTTAATCCAGAGGAACGACGTTCCCCACGTCAGTCCGCCGAGAAAAAGAAACGCCAACCACGGTTTAGAACGGTTCAAAGTGTGCCTGAAAGCCGAGTGTGCCGAAGGGGAAGCTGTGAAGTTAAAATAAGAGGATTCGGGGAGGAAAGCAAGCGGGTGAAGTTCCGGCCGGATTACGCGCGGAGCAACCATTCGATGTCGAACAAATATCCTGCGCTGAACCCGGCTCGGCGTGCCAAGGTGTCGTTTTGGACTCCGTGCGATTCGTGCTATGGATTGAGCCGGAAGCGGATGGGAATCGCCACGCGCACGGCGATCGGCTTGCCGTCGCTCATCGCGGGGTGAAAGGCGACGCCGCTGACGGCCGTCATCGCCGCCGAATCGAGATCGGCGCGCACGCCGCGCAGCAGCCGCAAGTCTCCGACTTGGCCCGTTTCATTGACGCTCACCTCGACGATCACTTCGCCTTCGATTCCGTCTTCGCGCGCGGCGGCCGGATAGTGGATGTTCTGGCCGATCGCTCCCATGCCGCCGACCGGCGCGGGCGGCGTATCGAATTCCACCGGCGCATCGGCGGCGCGGATTTTCTTCATCGACAACTCATAGGTACCCGCGCCGAACAGCTCGTCCATCCACTTCTGATCGCCGGGAGAAAATTCGCGGGATTTCGCCTCGCCGCGCGGCGTGTTTTTGGTGGAGAGAAAATCGGCCAGTTCGGCGGGTTCTAAAGTTTTCGTGATCGGCAGGCTGAGCGTGGAAATCGAAATCAGATGGCCGCGATTGTGTTCGCGGTCGAACAGTCCGCCCACCGAGGCGGATTTTCCCGCCGGAACGGTGACCTCGTGATCGCGGACGTGTCCGGTGAGTTTGTCGGTGATGCGAAAAACGTAGGTGGCCGCGTTTTCGTCGAAGGCGATCAACGAAAGATCGAGACGGGCCAGCGAGTCTTCGTACTCGTACACGGGCTGCGGCGCGTGCAGCTCGCCCGCGCGGTCAAGCAGCGTCTCCCTCGAACAGGAGCCGACGAACGTGAATGCCTTGAAATCGTAAACCGGCGACAGCTTTTGGTAATAGTACTCGGCCAGTTTCACGTCGCGCAGAATCTCTTCCACGCGCAGCGTTCCCGCGAACAGCGGCAGATTGAGCGATTTGCCGTCGCCCTGAATCTCGAAGTGCGCAACCTCGGATACCAGCAGGTACCGTTCGGTTTTTTTCGCGCACGACAAACACAGCAGGACGCCGAGCAGGACCAGAGAAAGCGGGAACGGTCGGATCATGGGCGGGGACTCCCGGGGAGTGCGGTGGGTTCGAGCCAGATGCAGACGTGATCGTCGAGCAGAATCACCGACTCGACAAACGCGGCTTGCGGCGCGCGCGGCGCGCGCTGAGGAAGCGACAGAATGACCAAAGCGATTCCGACGGCCGCGCAGGCCGTGGCCAGCGCCAGCGAACGGCGGCGCGCGCGCGAGATTTCCGGGCGCGCGGTCGAAAC
>JAQTRJ010000350.1 GCA_028711875.1 bacterium
GATCTCTACGATACCTACACCTCGGAGATTCTCGAATCCCGTTCCGCGCTCTCCGACAGCGTTCTGACGCGGCTGATCCTGCACCCCGAGCGGTTGGTGATCACCGGTGCTGAAGCGGTCACTCTGGGTCTCACCGATCTGACGCTGGACTGGGGGGAACTGCGCGATCGCCTGTCCTCTGGCGGCGAGTTCCACAGCGTCTCGCCCGTCCGCTATGCGCGCGCGCCGCTTCCATCCGCCGCCGATGAAGTGGCGGTCGTTTTCGCCGAAGGAACCATCGGCTACGGCTCCCGCGATGACAACCTCTGGAACAACGGCGACGGAGTGGCCTCGGAAAATTTCGTGCGGCAGCTGCGCGAACTGCGCGAAGACGACGGCGTGAAAACGGTGGTCCTGCGCGTCAATTCTCCCGGCGGTTCGGCGCTCGCTTCCGACATCATCCTTCAGGAACTGAAGCGGCTCAAACTGAAAAAACCCGTCGTCGTCTCGATGGGCAACGTGGCCGCTTCCGGCGGGTACTATATCTCCTGCGCCGCTTCGCAGATTATCGCTCAGCCCAATACGATCACCGGCTCGATCGGCGTGGTCAGCGTGATCCCGTCCGCTCAAGGATTGTACGAAAAACTCGGCGCGCGCGTCGAGACGGTGGAAAAAGGCAAGTGGGCGCAGTTCTTCCGGCTCGATCGGGACTTCTCGCCGGAGCATGAAGCCGTCCTCGGCGAGTACATGAAGGGAATTTACGATGAATTCCTCGGCCACGTGGGCGCAGGCCGCGGTCTTTCCGGCGAACAGCTCAGCGCTGCGGCGGATGGACGAGTCTGGTCGGGAAAGCAGGCGCTGGATTTGGGCTTGGTGGATGAGCTCGGCGGAATGGAAGCGGCCCTCGACAAGGCCTGCGAACTGGCGGAAGTGGAGCGCGGCCGGATCCGCATCGAGCACTATCCCAAGGCCACGGGGTGGATGGAATTCCTGATGGATCGGCTGGACGGCGCCGCGTTCTCCTGGCAGGTCAGTCTGTTCGAGACGGAGACCGATCGCGATCTTCATCAGGCCGTGCAATACCTGACTGATTTCTACCAGCGCCGCGATTTTGTGCAGACACTCATGCCGCTGGATATTCCCTGACGAACGGACTCGCCGAGTCGGTTAAGCGCTTACGAATTTTGCTTCCAGCAAAATGTTGCCGCGCGCAACCCGGCCGGAACCAACAATCTTCGCCGAGTCGGGTTAAGCGCTTACAAATCTTGCTCCCCGTATGATGGTGCCGCGCGCAACCCGGCCGGAACCGTAACGAACGAACCTTTCAAGCCTGTCCATGCCTGAAAACTACGCATGAATCGCTCCCTGATCGAACGAGCCAGCGGTTCGTTGTCCCTGAAAGCGCTGCCCGCCCTCTATGGCGCAGCGCTGATTCTGCTCGTGGTGCGGGTCCTGCCCCTCGGCGATTTCGGCCGCTACGGAATGACCATTGCCTATGTGAACCTCATGGCCTCGGTGACCAGAGGCTTGTGGGCGATGCCGCTGGTCATTCATGCGGCTCGTGGCGACCGTTCCGCATTTGTCGGTCCGGCTTTGGCCATGAGTCTGCTCACCGCGCTCGCCGGAGCCGCTCTCGGACAGATAATCTTGCCGCTGCTCGGAGTGGGGAGAAATCTGGCGCTGATCGCCGGGATCATGCAGGTCTGTCTGGCCCCGCGCGACGTCGCTTTAGCCCTGCTGCAGTCGCAGCGGCGCGCGTGGTCCGCGTTCACGGTGGAAGCGGGGTACTTCATCGGCAGCCTGATTGGCTTCGCCGCGTTAACGCTCGCGGGACGACTGACCACGGCCGAAGCGGCGCTGTCCGTGAATCTGGCCGCCGCCATTCTCTCCACGATGATCGCCGTGATTTTCCAACGCGAGACTCTTACGCTGCGTTGGAGCGGAGATCGCAAAGGGCTTTTCCGCTTGGGGAAATGGATTGGAATGCTCGCGCTTGGCGAATTATTTCTTCAACAGGGCGATCTGCTCATCATCGGCGCGTTCTTTAGCGCCGAGGCCGTGGCTCCCTACATCGCCGCGCGAACCCTGCTTCGCCTGTACGGGCTTTTTTCACAGGCGGTGAATTTCTTCGTTCTCCCCGGCGCGTCGCGGCTGGGAGCCGAAGGACAAATCGAATACCTGCGTCATCGCCTGCGGACGATTCTGCGGATGATGCTCGGAATTCTGGTGCCGGTCAACGCTGCGGTCTGGCTCCTCAGTCCGATCCTGTTCCCGCTCGTTCTCGGCGCAAAGTATGAACCGGCCATTCCGCTCTTCCAAATCCTGATTCTAGCGACTTTCTGCGAGCCGGTGTACAGCGTGCTGACCAATGCGCTGGCCGGCATCGGGAAAACGTGGGTGCCCGTGCCGGTGCTCGGCATCGCACTGATCGTGAACGTGATCCTGAATGTGATCCTGTTACCGATTGTCGGCCTCACGTCCGCGGCGGTGGTTCTGGTGGCAACGTATGTCGTGCTGGCGTATGGATCCTATCGCATGGGGCAAAAGCATCTCCATGACGCGCCGCCGACCCCGGCATGAATCGGAGGATATCATAGGATGAAATCAGGAACCCCGCGATGATTGACCGGCTCATGAGATACGGTGTGGTCGCGCGTC
>JAQTRJ010000351.1 GCA_028711875.1 bacterium
TCATCCTGTCCCAGACCCTCGTACCAGAATTCCGGTTCGCCGGCATAACCGCCGATCAACGACTGCACGAGGTCAATGTCCACGTCGGTCGCGACGAACGGCTGATCGCTGCTGATCGCGATCATCAGGCTGCTTTCGTCGCCATAAAAAGCCATTACGGCCTTTTCCACTGCCATCGCCTGAACCGAGAACACCATCACGGCCAGGGCGGCCAAAATCAATCCTGTTCTTTTCATCCTGCTCTCCTCATGCTTGGCTATGCCCGCGGCCGCGGCGGCCGAATCGGGCATATTTGTCCTATTACAGCTCTTGTATAACTGTGGTTAATATAGTAGGACTGCCGTGACAAGTCAAGCACTCCGCTATGCGATCCTAATCTTTTCCAGAATTCTCCAAAACAAACGACGGCCTTCTCGACCGCCGCCAAATCTTGTCAATTCAGATAGATATTAGAGTCTTCCAAGCGGCTTGAAGGTTTCTGCGAACGGTTCTGACCCGATTGGCTCTCCCGTCCGAATTAACACTCCTCTCCGCCGCCCTCCGCGCGCGCCGAGGGAGTTCTTGAGTAGCGCACAGACCGAATCAAAAAAAGGATGAAATCTCTCGGTCTAAGTTCTTTTCTGTTATAGAATTACATCAGCGCAATGGAATCGCCAAGCCCACCCTGTCAGACCGCATCAGAATTCCCGAAAAACAGCCGATTGGCCGTGATATTCGTGATGCGCGCGACCTCTGTTTCCGCGGTTCCGTAAATGGCTGCCAGCGCCGCGGCCACGTCGCGGACGTGCATCGGTTCGCAGCGTTTCCCCCGGTAGGGAACGGGTGCCATGAACGGCGCATCGGTTTCCAGCATGAGTTTTTCCAGCGGCAGTTCGCAAATCAGCGCCGGCAGACGGGAATTTTTGTAGGTGACGTTGCCGGTGAACGAGAGATTCCAGCCCAGATCGAGCACGCGCCGTGCGTACTCGATATCCTCCGAGAAGCAGTGAAATACGCCGCGCGTGACGCCCGATTCTTTTACGATATCATAGGTGCGCGATCCGGTGGCGCGGTGATGAACGATGGCGGGCAGTCCGGCGTGCCGGGCCAGCGCGAGCATTCGCCGGAAAATTTCTTCCTGCGCGGGTAAGTTTGTTTCGCCGCGATAGATATCCAAGCCGATTTCGCCGATCGCCACGACCAGCGGATCGCCGGCGACCGCTTCGATCCATAGCAGATCGTCCTCGCCGGCCGCGTCCACGTCCGAGGGATGCACACCGACCGCCGCATAGACCACTCCCGGAAACCGGGCGGCGATGTTCAGGCATTCTTCGGATGAAGCGCGGTCGGTGGCCACGGTGATGATCTTCGCGACGCCCGCTTCCTGCGCGCGCGCGATCACCTCGGGCAGATCGTCCGCGAAATCGGGGAAGTAGAGATGGCAGTGAGTGTCAATCATGGAAATGCGAAAAATCGAAAATCAGAAAATCAAAACGCAAACTCCGTGTGGGCGTCCGGAAGCTCGCTTCCCGCGGTGTCGGCTGCTTGCAGCCGACCCGCAGCGAGATTCTTCATTTCGTTCAGAATGACAGCACACCGAAGGGGCCGATTCATCGCGCCCGTCTCCGCCGAGCAGGGACTGTGTCCCAAACCTCCGCCGCGCAGGGACAGTGTCCCAAACCTTCGCCGAGCAGGGACTGTGTCCCTGCCGGGAAACGACGGGGCAATCCGTTCAGTATCCGGTTCGTAGTGTCAGGGCGTCATGGCGCAGCGGAAGCCGCTGCCGTCAGCGCGGAAATCCAGTCCTCCGAACCAGCGAGCCGCGCAGCGCGCATTGTTGCCGCCTTCCCAACTGTAGCACCCGCCGCGCATCACCCGGTTAAAGTAACGCGGGTTGTCAATCCACGCGCTGCCGTCAGCGGGGGCGCCGTTGTAGTCGGTGTGGCCGTCATCTTCACACCATTCGGTGACGTTTCCCGTCATATCATAGCAGCCGAACGGGCTGATATCGCTCGGAAAGGAGCCGATGGGCGCGGTGTATTGATATGAATCGCCTGCATACCACATATTCGCCCAGCCATCATGCCACGTATCCCCCCACGGCCAGAGGCGATTATCCGCACTGCCTTTTTTTGCCAGCTCCCACTCGGCTTCGCTGGGCAATCGCTTGCCCGCCTAGGCTGCATAGTCGTGGGCGTCCTGCCAGTAGACGTTGGCCACCGGGTAATGCGCGTAGGCGGGATTGGTGAAAAAGTTGCTGTACCCCGGCCAATTGGGATTGGGTGGATAGCTGTGTCCCGTCGCATCGCAGAACTGCTTATACTCGTCGTTAGTGACTTCGTAGACGTCCATGTAGAAAGCGGGAACGGTGACCGAATGTTCGGGCACAGCCCATCCACCAACGATCTCGGAACCCATGATGAAGGTGCCGCCGGGAATCGCCGCCATTCCCGCCGGAGCGCTGGCGCCGGTGGTGAATTTCCAGAGCGGGCCATCGGTGCTGTAACCTTGGTCGTCGTGCGCCACAATCCGCCAATAGTACATCTGGTTGGCCAGCAGCGTATCGGGATCGAAAGTCGTATTGGTGATTCCCGAGCTGACCAGCGGCGGACTGTCTGTTGTTCCGAGGCAGACGTAGTAGAGCAGCG
>JAQTRJ010000050.1 GCA_028711875.1 bacterium
TCCCGACACGCTGCTGCTGCTGCGCTTGGGAGCGGACTATGGATTTCCGTGGATCGCCGATCGCCCGGCGACGTTTTGGACTTCCGAACTTCAGCCGGACGGATTCCTCTGGCAGAAGTGGCTGGTGTGGCGCTTCCGGGATGACCTGAAAATTCAGCAAACTCCCGATTTCGACAGCCTGACGGCGCTGCTGCTGAATGGGGCGTGGCCCGGCCCGCTGCCGGATGACGCGCTGGCGGCGGCGTTTCAAAATCTGGCTGAACTCTATCTGGGCATCCGCCCCGCCGCCACGATCGGGCGCGTGGAGATCGAACCGCGTCTTCCCGCGGGCTGGGGGAAAACCCGTGCCCGCGTTCCCTATGAGCGCGGCGCGATCGAGGTCACCTACGCGTTCGCCGACGACTATGCCGACGTGGGTATGGCGGACGTCAGCCACGAACTCGCCGTTTTCTTCGCCTATCCGCTCGCGAACGGCGGATTTCTGCGCACGCAATTTTCGCTGGTGCCCGGCAAACATCCGCAGCGGATCAAGCTGCGGCGCGAATCCGACAACCGCTACCGCCTCGAGACGTTCGAAGTGCCCTAACGGTCTATCCGCACCCACGTTTTCAGAAAGCGCCTATGTCTTCCCGGTACGTTTTGGGCCTCGATATCGGAGGCACGAATCTCAAGCTCGGTCTGGTCAGCGAGACCGGCGAGCTGGTGGATCACGTGATCGCCACCACTCCGCTGCGCCGCGAGCCGGAGGACGTGGTGTCGGCCGCCGAGCACGCCTGCCGGCCACTGCTCGCGCGCGTGCGCCACAAGCCGGAAGGAATCGGCATTGCCGCGGCGGGCATGATTGATCTGTCGGGCGAAATTTTGTTGAGCGGGCCGAATTTCCCGACGTGGACGAACGTGCCGCTGCGGGCGGACATCGAGCGCGTCTTCGGAATTCCGGCGGCGATGGGCAACGACGTGGACGCGTTCGGACTGGCCGAATTTCGCTGGGGCGCAGGCGTCGGATTGAAAAACTTCGTGTGCGCGGCGGTCGGCACGGGCGTGGGCGGAGCGGTCTTCATTGACGGCAAACTCTATCGCGGAGCGTTCGGCGGCGCGGGCGAAGTGGGGTTCACGGTGATTTCTCCGGATGGTCCGGTGGTGCTCGATTGTCCCGGCGTGATCGAGGGGTATGTGGGACGCAAGGGCTTCGATGAGATCGTTCTGAAACTTTTTCCCACCGGCGAAGTTCCCACGCCGCGCCGGATCACCGAACTGGCGGCGGAAGGCGACGCGCGCGCGCGGCAAGTGCACAGCCGGCTCGCGGAGTATCTGGCCGAAGCGGCGGCATCGTGGATCGCGTTGCTCAATCCCGAAGCGCTGATTCTTGGCGGCGGCACGCTCGCCGGAGCGGATTTCTTCTTCGAGGAATTCGAACGCATTCTGAAAATTCGCGCGCGCCGCACCCACGTGGAGAAGCTGAAGATTCTGCCCAGCAAGCTCGGCTATTTCGCCGGCGTGCAGGGCGCGGCCGCGGTGTGGCTGGCCAGCCGGGGGCTGTGAGTTTTTTGCGGTGTCGGCTGCTGGCAGCCGACCCGCACACGAATGAGATTCTGGACGCCCGCGCTTTTCAACCACTAGCCGCACGCTCTGGCGTGCGGGAATAGCGCGGTGTCCAGAATGACAGTGGGGTTTCCTCATTTTCCGTAGCCGCGCACGACCGTGCGAATCCCCGCCGCGGCGAATCTCCCGATTCGCCCAAACGGCTTCTCGCGATCGCCGACGGTCGGAAAGAAGCGCATGTCCATGCGGCGCTACGGAAAGAGCGCACGGCAGTGCAGCGCTACGGGTTGGGTGGTTGGGGCGAATCTCCCGATTCGCCCGAATGGTTTCTCGCGATCGCCGACGGTCGGAAAGAAGCGCATGTCCATGCGGCGCTACGGAAAGAGCGCACGGCAGTGCAGCGCTACGGGTTGGGTGGTTGGGGCGAATCGGGAGAATCGCCGCCGCGGGAGAGTGCACAATACTTATGGCGGTGTCGGCTGCTGGCAGCCGACCCGCAGAAAGTGATCGCCATTGCCGGTCTGGAGACCGACAACGGCGATTACGAAGAACATTTTTTAAAATAAACCTGCAACCGAAAGGCAACCGTGTCGAAAATTTCTTTTGCCCTGGGCATTCATAACCATCAACCGGTCGGCAACGTTCCCGCCGTGTTCGAGCGGGCCTATCGCACCGCCTATGAGCCGTTTCTGAAAGCGGCCCTCGATCACCCGCACGTTCGATTCACCTATCACATCACCGGCTGCCTGATCGAGTGGCTCGAGCGCCATCGTCCGGATTTCTTCGATCTGGTCGGCACGCTTGTTCAGCGCGGACAAATCGAACTGCTCGGCGGCGGCTTCTATGAGCCGATTCTGCCGGTGCTGCCGCGCGAAGACGCGCTCGAGCAGCTGGCCCGCATGAGCGATGATCTCAAACGCCGGTTCGGCGTGCGCCCGCGCGGAGCGTGGCTGGCCGAGCGGGTCTGGGAACCGCAGCTCGCCGAGTTGCTGCCCGAAGCCGGAATCGAATACATCGCCCTCGACGACGACCACTTCCTCGCGGCGGGGCACGAGCTGCGCGATCTGCATCATTATTATTTGACCGAAGCCGGTCGCGGTCCGCTCGCGCTGTTTCCGATTCATAAACAACTCCGCTATACGATTCCCTTCAAAGAACCGGAGGATTCGTTCGCCTACATGCGCGAGTATGCCGCGGGAGCCGCGCAGCCGCTGTTCGTCATGGCCGACGACGGAGAAAAATTCGGCCTGTGGCCGAAAACGTATGACTGGGTTTATGAGAAGGGCTGGCTGCGGCGCTTTTTCGAAGCGCTCGAACAGAACGCGCAAGAGATCGAGATGCTGACCTTCGCCGAAGTGCGCGACCGGATCGCCCCCGGCGGACGCACCTATCTACCCACAGGCTCGTATTTCGAAATGGGCGAATGGGTGCTGCCGCCCAAGTCCGCCCGACGCTTCGAAAAATTCATCGGCGAGTTCAAAGAGCGCAGCGACTGGGAAGATTTGCGGCCGTTTCTGAAAGGCGGCTTCTGGCGCGGCTATCTCGCCCGCTACGACGAGGCGAATTATCTGCACAAGAAAATGCTCCGCGCCAGCGCGAAATTCCACCGGCTCTCGCCGCGCAAGCGCGACAACGATCTGCAGACGCCGGTGCTGCGCGGGCAGTGCAATTGCTCCTATTGGCACGGCATCTTCGGCGGTCTCTATCTGCCGCACCTGCGTCACGCCGTGTGGAGGGAATTGCTGCTCGGCGAGCAGGCCCTCGATAATTCCGCTCATCGCGGCCGCAAATGGATTGACATCGAGAAGACCGATCACGACGCCGACGGCCATGACGAGCTGCTCATCGAAAACGCCGCGATGAACGCCTATCTCGCGCCGCACCGCGGCGGCATGCTGTTCGAATGGGCCTATCGGCCGCGCGGCTACAACCTGCTGAACCCCCTGACCCGCCGCCCGGAAGCCTATCACTCCAAACTGACCGCCGCGACGGCACCGACCGACGGCAGCGAGACGGCTTCGATCCACGATATGGTTTTGTCGAAGGAGCCGGACCTCGACAAGGCGCTGCGCTACGACGAATGGCCGCGCGCCGCGCTGCTCGATCATTTCCCCGGCTGGAATTCGACCGTCGAAGAATTCAAGAACGGCTTGTTGGCCGACTACGGAACCTTCCTGCAAGCGCCCTACGAGCTGAAGGAGCTGTTTACCGACGCCGTGACGCTGCGCCGCACCGGACACGTGGGCGAGACGGCGGTCGAATTGGTCAAGACGATCCGCACGCTGCCGGGCAAAGCCGTGCTCGATATTGAATATGCGATCCGCAATCTGGCGCGCCATGACCTGCACAGTCCGTTCGGAATCGAATGGAATCTGTCGCTGATGGCGCCCAACTCCGATCAGCACGTGTTCACGCTTCCCGGAACCGGCATCGAAAACCGGCCGCTCAGCGAAACCGCCGAATATACCCATGTGCGCGAAGCGCGGCTGGCCGATCTGAGCGAGGGTGTGGCGGCGCGTTTCGAACTGCGCGAGCCGGCGAAGCTTTGGCGGGCGCCGGTCGAGAGCGTGTCGCTGTCCGAGAGCGGCTTCGAGCGCATCTTCCAGTCGGTGGCGCTGCTGCTGATGTGGGAACTCCATCTGAGTCCCGGCCGCGAGTGGCGGTGCTCGTTCACCGTCACGCTGGACGACGCGTAAACGATTTCGAAACGATGCGAGGGCGCACGCGGGTGCGTCCCGGTTCCATCCGCAACCTGATACCGAGACGGTCACGCTCGGAATGCCGCTGCTTTCTTCTCTCAGAAAAATCTCTTGGAGCCTGATGACCGGACGCCTGCTTCCGGTTGTGTGGCTCGTGGCGGCGGGGATCGCGCTCTGGACGTGTTCCGCACCGGCGCAATCCGTGACCGGAGACCTGGCTGCTCCGGAGTCGCATCGCGCACTCGATTCGATTCCGGCGGACACGCTGATTAACGATTCGCTGCCGCCTCCGCGCGACGAGGGCGTGGATACGCTGGTGAACTACTCCGCCGACGTGATTGATTTCGACGTGCTGCGTCGCGTCACCGTGCTGAGCGGCAACGCGACGATCACGTATAAGGATATGACGCTCGAAGCGGGGCAGATCGAGGTGGACTGGGATCGTCAACTCCTGACCGCCGCCGCATTGTCCGATACCGGCTTTCTCGACACCGGCCGCACGATGATTGACACGATTATCCAGCGCGGCCGTCCTCATTTTACGCAGGCCGGGGACGATTTTTTCGGCGAGGAAATCGCCTACAACATGAAAACCCGTTACGGCCGGGTGCGCGGCGGCGTCACCACCTACGAGGACGGATTCTACTACGGCGAGCAGTTCAAGCGGCTCTCGCCCGACGTGATCTCGGTTCAAGACGGTTCGTTCACCACCTGCGATGACGACACGCCCCACTATCATTTCGAAGCCAAACGGCTCAAGGTCATGGTCGGAAGGCGGGTGGTGGCTCGTCCGGTGATTCTCTATATGGAAGACGTGCCCTGTCTGGCCGCGCCCTACGGGATTTTTCCCCAACAGCACGGCCGGACCTCGGGAATTCTCATCCCAACCTTCGGCGAGTCCGCCTCGCAAGGGCGGTTCCTGCGCGATCTCGGCTACTACTGGGCGATTTCCGATTACATGGATACGCAGGCCAGCATCGATTACTACGAGCGGTTCGGCATTCTCGGCCGCGGCGGCTGGCGCTACACGAAACGCTACGTCCTCGACGGCGACGCCCGCTTCGATTTCAACACTCAGCGGCAGGGCAGTCAGCACCGCCGCGACTACTCGATCGCCGCACACCACAATCACGTCCTCGATCGGAACACGCGGCTGGCCCTCAGCGGAGCGTACGCGTCGAGCCGCACCTACGTGCAGAACGTCGGCTCGGTGCAGGATCAGCTCAATCAGCAGCTTCAATCCAACGTGACCCTTGGGAAATCGTGGGATAATTCGCCGTGGACGATGAACGTCAACGTGAATTACACCCAGTATCTCAATCTCGACACGTGGAACACGACGCTGCCCGCCATCAGCCTCTCGCACCGCTCCGGTCAGCTGTTCCCGCCGCCGAAAGCCCCGCATAACATCCGCGGCGCCGCCGCCCCGCGCGAAACGAATCCGCCGTGGTACCGCGCCTTCTCCTGGACGTACTCGGTTGCCGCCCGCAACGAGCTGGCGATGCCCAAGCAGCTTCGCGAGGAAGGATTGATGCTTGGGCTGATCGGCCTCGACGGCCGGCCGCGCGCCAACCTCTCGCTGCGCGGCGACGACAGCACGACCGTCTATCAAAAGGACGGACTCGTGCACCGCGGCGGCCTTAGCGCCAACGCGAAACTCTTCAAGTATTTCAATTTTAATCCGCGGATCAACGCCGTATCGTTGTGGACGCGCCGCGCCGTCCGCTATCTGGCCGACGGCAAGCAGCTCGACCGCGCCGACGAATACGGGGCGTTCCATCGCACCACGTTCGACGTGGGCGGTTCGATGACCACCAAGCTCTACGGCTTGGCGCAGAATCCGCTGGGAATGGGCGCGAGCTTCCGCCACGTCATGACGCCCAGCGTCGGCTTTACCTATCGCCCCGATTTCTCCGACGAAGCGTGGGGCTATTTCGAGACCGCCACGCTCCCCGACGGCCGTTCCCATACCTACGACCGCTTCCCGTCTTCCGAGAACATCTCCGGCGCGGGCGGCACTTCGCAGGGACTCTCGGAGCGGTTCAGCTTTGATGTCGGTCATCTCTTCCAGATGAAAACCGGCGATCCCGAGCTGGAGACCGAGAAAAAATTCGACCTCTTGTCATGGAACATGGGAACGGGCGCGGACGTCAAACGCGATTCGCTGCGCTGGGACAATCTCGGCATGAGCTTCCGCACCTCGGTGCCGGGAACGATTATCGGCCCGATGCAAAACGTTTCGCTGGACGTGACTACGAGCCATTCCTTCTATGAGGGCGCAGGCAGCCGCCGCGTCCGCCGCTTCTTCTGGGAACGCGACGATGCGAAGTGGTATGCGCCGCTCGATCTCCTGAGCGCGTCCATGGACGTCGGCTTCACGCTGCAGGCCCCTTCGCTGGGGGAATGGGTCGGAGTGTCCGATCGCGGCGCGCCGTCCGCGCTCGACGACACGCTGGCGGTCGTGCCGGAGGAATCCGCGACCGAACCGTTTAACCCCGCCGACCTGCGCGGACAGCGCAGTCGTCCCGCCGAGGAGATGCGTCTCCCGGCGACCGGCGCGCCGTCGCAGCTCTATCAAATGCCGCTGTCCATCGCCGTGAATCTGCGGCAGAATCGCGACTACGTCGGCCACTCCACCACCTCGAGCATGAGCGCGCGCGCCACGTTTTCGCTGACCCCGAAATGGGACATCAATTTCGACTACACCTTCGATCTCGACCGCAAGGAAGTCCGCAACACCAACGTGTTCGTCACCCGCGATCTGCACTGCTGGGAAGCGACGTTCTCGTGGAGTCCACTCGGCTATCGCCCCGGCTATTTCCTGCGCATCGGTCTCAAGTCGCCGCAGCTGCGCGACGTGAAGATCGAGCGCCATCGCGGCGCGGGGCTGGGCGGCTATTTCTAAAAACGCATCCCCATGTCCGACTACACCGGCATCGTCACTCATAACGACTTCGACGGTCTCGGCAGCGCGGCGCTGCTGTCGTGGGCCTATGGCATCGAAGACGTCCGCTTCGCCGGGCCAATCACCATTGCGAACTCGGAGATCCCCATCACGGGCGAGCATATCGTCAGCGATCTGCCCTATCCGCTCGAATGCGGCCTGTGGTTCGATCATCATGCGGGCAATCGCGAAGAGCTGAAACTGCGCGGAGTCGATCCGGCGGCGATTCCGGGGCGCTTCGCCGAGGCTCCTTCGTGCGTGCGCGTGGTCTACGATTTTCTCCGCGAAACCGACGAACTGCCTGACGACTTCGCCGACCTCGCCCGCGCCGCCGATCTCGTGGACAGCTTCGCCTATCCCGATCTCGCCGCGTGGCGCGCCGACACTCCCGAAAATCGCGTGGATCGCGCGATCAAAGCCAGCTCGGAGAATCGCCGTGCCCACGACGCGTTCCTGCGCGAACTGACGTTCCTGCTCCGCGATGTCTCGCTGACTGAAGCCGCCGCCGATCCGCTCGTCGTCGAACGCGCCGCGCGCTACGCCCGCGAGGAAGAGGTCATGCTCGACCACATCCGGAAGTATCGCCGCAGTCTCGATGAAGATGCCGCGGGCGAATTATACGTCGTGGACGTCACCGCGTTTTCCAATCCCGTGCGGCTCGACAAGAAACTGATCGGCCTGCTCGATCCGCAGGCGCAGGGGTACGTCGAGCTGAAGCCGGTCTTTCGCGGCGGACGGAAAACGCATGACCTGTCCGTCTCGCTCTCGCTCGCCCTTTCGATGCAGAGCGCCGAGCATACGAAAGACATGGGCGAGATCGTGCGCGAGCTGAATCTCGGCGATGGCCACAAGGGCGCGGCGGCGGGCGTGCGGCGCGGCGATTCCGCGCGCGAATTTCAAAAGGCGAGGGACGAATTGCCGCGGCGGATTTGGGAGATCTGGAAAAAGCAATAGAGAAGCGGTCAGGCTGCTGCAGAAGAAAGCGGCGACCATTCGGTCGCCGCTTCGTCATTTCAGGCGTGTGAAACGTCGCCGCTACTTGAGCAGCATGAGCTTGCGCACCATGACGTTCGAGCGGCTCTGCAAACGCGCAAAGTAGAGTCCCGAGGGCAGATCGCGCGCGTCGAAGGATACTTCATAACGTCCCGCCGCGTAGTGTCCGCTGGCCAGCGTCGCGACCTCGCGGCCGAGCACGTCGAACACCTGCAAGAGCGCGTCGCCGCTCTCGGGCAGATCGAAGCGAAGCTGCGTGGCCGGATTGAACGGATTGGGAAACGCCTCATGCAGCGCAAATCTCTCGGGCAAGCCCGCACGGGGCAGGTCGTCGGCCGCGGAGAAGAAATCGGGCGGCGCGGTGGTGATGCGAATCGCCCGTCCCGGCCGCAGCGTGTCCACGGTGGCCGGATAGAAACTTGCGTAGGTCAGGTTCAGCCCGCGCTCGTGATAGGAATCTTCCAGGCCCACGGTGGCATAGCAGCCCTCGCCTGTTCGGTCGTAGTTTACGATTTGATTGTACTGGAACACAATCGAACCGTCGCCCGCGTCGCCATATTCGAGAATCGCCTCGAACTTGCAGAGCTTGTCATTGTCGCTGCCTTCGGCCATTCCTTCGCTCAGCAGCGAGTGCCACTGAATCACGAACCGATCCGGCGCTCCGTCGAAGAACTGCGTCCACACGTAGTGCAGCGAATCGTCGTTGGGTTCGGTGATGTCAATCAGCAGATCGTCCCAGAACGGCGCGACCAGCGACGGCGCGCCCATCGGCGACGGCAGTTCCCAGTTGCGGAACTCGGGCAGCGTCGTGTTCTCGAAGCTGAACCAGCCGTTCGAACAGATCCACACGCTGTCGAAGCTCTGGCCATAATAGGTGAACGGCTGCGGCAGCGCCATCTCGAAATGCGTGTCGTCATGCACTTCATGAGCCGCTCCGGAACCGCCGGAGGCCGGATCAAGCTCGACCCAACTGTAGGTCGGCGTGGCCGCGTAGCCCGCGTCAATATCTTCGTAGGCGTAATAGCCGTAGCCGTCGGGGCCGGTTGGTGTCGTGATGGATACCACGCCGGTCGGCAGAATATACTGCTTGTGGGCGATCACCAGGCCGGCGTGATAGAATTCAAAGCGCAGCACGATTTGTCGTCCCGGCGCTGCGCCCTCTGCAAGATGCGCCTGAAACCGTGTGCTGGTGGCCTCTCCGCCAATGGGCACCGCGTCCCACTGCACGCTCCCGTCCACGGCAATCGCATCGTCAAACGATGACGGCACCGCGCTGAGATCCCCGGCCGCTTGTCCGCCCACGTTGCGCACCGTGACTTCGATATCGGCCTCTTCGTCCGCCTCGAGAATCCCGTTGTTGCCGTCATAGATCGTCAGCGAAACAACCACGGGATCGGGAGCCGCCACCGGAACTTGCATCTCGCGATTGACCGGATCCCAGGCGTCGCTGATCTGCACGTTCAGCCGCGGCCGCTCGCCGTCGAACAGCTCCCCGCCAAGCGTGATCGTGAATGCCGTGGACGTTCCCGTCGCGCCGGGAGCGATCGGATTCACAGTGCCGTTGCCCGTGACCACCGTCACGCGTTCGTCCAGCGACGTCACGGTGAGGGACGGCGTGGTCGTCTGCGTGCCGAGATTGCGCACATCCAGCGTGAAGCTCGCGGTTTCGCCCGGATTAGGCAGATTGTCCGTGCCTGCCGACCAATTCACGGCCGCGATCTCCGGATCGAAATCCGTGTTCACGATGGGAATGTCCGCCAGTTTCATGAAGTAGCGCGACTTCCAGACCGTGAGCTGCGCGGTTCCGGTTGCGGTGAAGTTGACCGGCACCCACGCGTCGCCGGTTGCGTTGGTGCGCACCGCCGAGGCGTTCGTCGTGCCCAGCCGCTTGATGGTCACCACTGCGTTGTCCACCGGCATTCCATCAGACTGCACGTTGACGTGTATCAGCGTGGTCCCCTGTGTCAACGATTCCGGATAAGACACCGTGAGCGCGCCGGGCGGGCAAAGATAGGTTTGCAATTCGGGATC